>JAITMX010000146.1 GCA_031290775.1 Eubacteriales Family XIII. Incertae Sedis bacterium | reverse complement strand
CCCTCCTGCTCCGCCCTGGCGCTGCCCGTCCCCCAGTACCAGCCCCCGAGCAGGGCAATCCCGGCGATGGAAGCAACAAACAAAAACAGCCATTTCATCGCAAATCCCCTCGCTTCCTTATTTAAAAGTTTTTAATCAATAACGTTGTGGATAGTTTACGCCGTTTTCAGAATCTTTTCAATAATATTACGGCTTTTTTACTGCGAACGCTTGTTTTGTTTTACGGTACTCGCGGTGTCGTAATCATAAGAGGGCAGCGGGGTGTAAACTTTGCAAATCCCGGCTGCTTCCGTATCGCATTTGATGAGGCTGTAAGCGGAGGTGTTTCAGATCCAATGAATGTGACAATAATGAAGATGTTCAATCTGCTCGATATCGGAGAACGCGCCGGGAGCGGAATCCCAGCGGAATCCCAAGTGTATTTTCTGTGTGGAATGGCCAAGGGTGGTCTGTGCCTGTGTATGAAGGGTCATTCAATCCAGACAGGACAATGCTGAATGTACTCGAATATAGCAAGCCGCAATCCCTATAAATCATATGCGCCAATAAAATCGGGGAAACCTCTGTTTGCGCCCCATACAAGCAATTTCTCCCCCGTCAGCTCAAATTCATAGTTTTTGCACTGCTTTCCCAGATTTGCAATCTCCGCCCTCTCGCCCGTTTTGGGATCAAGCCGGGAAATGGCCTCCTTTTGAAACACGTAGACATTTCCCTCATAATACCCGATGATGCGTTCCGCGCCCTTTTTGCCATCGCCCATTTCTGTTCGGTAAACCGTCTCGACTTCGCTGCTGTTCAGATCTATCGATACGATGGCGTCTGCAGTGCGCATCGACTGGGGGAGATTATAGGACAATGACAACAAATTGCCTTGGCCGCCTTGCAGCAGCATGACCAAGCGGCCGTCCTGCACGAAATGATTCGTTGCATATCCGCCGCCTGCAGCATATCGCAGCCCTCCCAAATCGATCGCTGCCGCGTCAAAATACCCGTCCTTTTCCTTCCCGAGGCTCGTATATCCTGCCCCCCGGAAGATAGCGCCGTTCCCGCTTTCGCAAAGCAGCCCGTTTTCGGCCGCAGAGTACGCAACATGCCCCGTTGCTTCATTTGAAATGCCTGCTATGCTTGCAATATCATCCTGTTCATGGTTTTTTTCAATCAATATGTAGAAACGGTACCCATTGGCGCTGACCACCTTCATTTGGGGCTTTGCCGTGTCGTCGGCTGTGAACTCCTGCCAACCATCCGGGAGCCATGCCGTGGCGTCCGCAGGCGTTTGCGCGATATCCCCGCAAGAGAGCCGGTATATCGGATAGCCTTGGCCCACGGAGAAAAAAGTGCAGCCTCTGTCGATATACATAGGGATATCGTCCCACGCATATTCCGGGTCGCTTTTGGTCGTTTGGCCTGTTTCGGCGTCCAGCTTCGCAAGCCCGCGATCGCCATAAGAAAAAACCTGGCGGCCCGCAAAAAGCAGTTGATGGGGGTATGCTTCAAAGATTTGCGAGGATTCGGCAAAATCCTTTGTGACAAGGACACTCATGGGGATCGTCCCACCGGGCTCATCGGCCTGGCCATCAAAATAATAAACATAGTCTTCCCCGTCAAAAGCAGATCTCATATGGCACTCCACATCCGGATGAAACGCATGCACCGCATAGGTCGGAGAGTTGGCGTCTTCCGGTGATTCACATCCACCCAGTCCTGCTGCCACAAGCAGGCAGCAGAGCAAAACAAGCCTCATTCGCAAGCAGCTTCTCATTCTTTATTCACCCCCACGATTGCTACCGGCGACCCGCCGACCATGTCCAAATACCCATCAACCGAAAATGCAGAGCCAACCGGGGCATATCCCTCCGCCATGACGCTATATCCGGGGTTGTATATTGTGTACAAGGTATCGCCGTTTGCATCAAAGCCCCGCTCGACCGCAACCGTATGCATACTTGCGCCATCCGGGTTTTGATAGGTAAGCAGCGACATATCCGAGGATGCCGCCACGGGCTCAAACCGGCTGGGAATCGTCGTATACGTTGTTTGATATCCCTTTTCGTCCAGATACCAAGCCGCCTCAAGCGGGTTCGTTCCGGCATTTCCAAAAAACAGTATCCCATGGCGGTCATAATCCGCTATCACGTCGCGGATATCAGAGGCCTGCCCGAGTTTGATTAGCGCATTATGCACCGCAATCACGCCGCAACCCCCCGGGCCCATTGTAGTGTGGCCGTAGCGAAGGCCACTGATGCCGCCATCCCATTGGTTGTCAATTATTGCCGCGTGGGCGGAAAACGTTCTCTTCATATTCTCAGCATAATTCGCTGCTGACGTCATCCCGCCACCGACATTCACAAAGCGATCTCCCACAAACAACAACCCCGTGAGCAAAGTCGCAAGCACGCCGCGGCCAAAATTTTGAAAAGAGCCCAAATCGCCATGGCCAAGTTTGCTTGGATCCCCATTTGTGCTGCTTGGGTATTTTTGCAAGTAGCGGCCAATAAACGCAGTATACACCGGACTCTGCATAGGCGCCGGCGCAATTCCCTTTATGGCAGGTTGCGGCCTGCTTAAATAACTGTTTTGAACAAACAGATCTATGTTGCCTTTTGCTTCATCCCAAGCAGCGGCGTCGCTTGAACCAAGCCCTATTGCAAACTGGCGGAACATCGCCGCCATCGCGTCAAGCTGCGCATCGCCCAGTTTGTCCGGGTCTTCTTTCATCAGCTTCTTCAGATACTCGAAGTCCGGCTTGCCCCCCGGCATCAGCATGGCGTATGTCCTCAAGTACGTTTCATGGCAGCTGAACGTGCCCGGCTCCGTATACGCCTTCACGTCCGGGAGGTTTGAGGCAAACTCCGCGTCCGCCTTGAAAAAGAAGAGGATGTTGTTGCAGTAATAGTTCTCGACCTCGCTCACGATGCGCATGCAGCTGTCCAGCGCCTGCACCCGCTCCACGTCCCGAAGCCGCGCTATTGTATCGCCGTTCTGCATCTCAAGCTCGTACTTCCATGTCTCTGTTTCGCTCCAGTACGACTTGCCGATGCAGTGCCAGGCGATATACTCCTCGTTTGTAGGCGTGATGGGCTCCGCCTCGAAAGCTGCGGGCGTTTCGCTTTTCATGGCCGCGACCAGTTCCTCAAAATCGACCCTGTTCACGATGACGTCCCCGCCCCTGTCCGACGCGGGGACCATGCCTTCCATCGTCACGCGGTAGGCGTCAAGCTTCATCTTTGCGAAAGCAAAGTCTTCTGCCGTGGCGTCAATCAAGGCAATCAGCCCGTCATGGCTTTCAAGCAGCGCCTCGGCCGCCGCGCCCCTGTGGCCTGCGAGCAGATCCCGTGACGACGCGACCACGCCGCGCGTACGCCCAAACGCGTCTATCATGTCGCCGATATACCCGCTGTGCTTCTCAAGCTTCCCGTAGTTGATCCGTATCTGTTCTTTCATATCCCTATTATAACCTCTATGTCTGGTTAAATGCAGCCGAATTCAGCGAGTCCACAATCCCGTCGACAGCGCCTGTGAAGCCCTCGGCCTTCTCTTGGAACCAGAAACGCTTTTCCGCGTTTGCAAATTGCACCATCGCATATTTGCCCGCCATGGATTTGCCAACCGGGGATATGCGTCCCGCCTGCCTGCCTGTATACGAATAGCACTCGCCTGCCTTGTATCTTGCCATAGCTTTTCCCCTCTGTTCAGCGACCTATGCCCGACGGCCCGACGGCAATCACCTTTTGCGCGCCATTGTCCGCGCCAAAGAGTTTCCCTTTTGCGTCGTCGATTGCCAAGCTCAGGTTTTGAAGCAAGGTTGCGATTTCGTTTGCCCTCCGCGCCATTGTTTCAACAACCGGCACAAACCCTGCGTAAAAATCCGCATCGCCCATATATTCGTTGGTTTCGCGAAACATGATGGGCATGCTCTTTTTGATTTCATCGGCGAGCGAGCCTTTCCCGCCCGCAATCATTTGCGAGGCGTCCGTGAGCTCCCCTTCGTCGGCCGCGACCACCGCGGCGCCTCCCAACGCTTTGTTCCCTATCATTTCATATTACCTCCATTCGCGTATGCAGGGCGAAAATGATCGCCCTGCCCGCATCCCTCTGGCCTTTGCGTCAGATGCCCCTTGCGGCCTGCGCGGCGGCGTTGTCAGCCGCCTCGTAGTTGTCAGCCGCCGTGTGTATCTGGGCCTTGATGTTGGGGATCAGCTCGTTGTAAAGCCTGTCAAGGGACGGCTTTACTTGATTCCACGTGTTTTCGAACTCCCTTGACGCCGCGCTCTCCCAAACACCGATCAGCTCGTTGATGTCGCTTTGCATCCGGTTCACAAAATCCTGGAGCGTCTGCTGCTCCTGCAGGATTTTGTTCCCCACGTCCCTCATCGCCGCATAGTCCAGTGTCATGTTTGATCCTGCCATTTTTCTTTCTCCTTTCTTTCAAATGCTGCTGCAAAAGCTTTTTATCTGCATGCAAAGCATTGTGCTTCGCCTGAGACCATGCCTTAGGGAAACGATGATTAATTCAAGGCGCACGCCTTTGCTGCGTATATTGCATCACGCCTGAATTAATCAGCGCTTCCTTAGCCGGGCAGCGGGAGTTTGATCCGGTGTGGTTCCCCGTACCCAAACACCCACGCGCCCGACGGCTCGGCTTTCAACGCCGAGCGGACAAAATTGAAGGGGTTCGTCTCGTTTGGCGCGCCAATCACGATGCCTTTCGCCGTTTCCTTCAAAATGCCCGCAATCTCCCCATACTCCATCCCTTTCATAGGCGCCGTAACGAATATCGCCCCGCCGGCGGCAAGAAAGGCTTTGAGAATCGGCGCGTTTTCCGCTGCGTTTGGCATGAGGGCTTTTGCGAAACGGTCCCCGTCGTCTACAGCCAAGAGAAGCAGTGCGCCGTCTTCCGCCTTTTCTTCAGAAGCCTGCTTGAGCTTTTTCATGAAGCCCCCGGCATCGTCAAGGCCACCCATGTAGGCCACGCCGTCCTGGCCGGAAAATTCGGACAGGGCCGGCTTTTCCGCATCGGCGACAAACCGCGTGCAGTGCGCCGTTTGCAGAAGTATGGCTTTGAGCAGCGTGGTCTTGCCGCTTCTGGGGCTTCCGACTATGATGTGGCGGCCTTCCCGGATATCAAGGCAAACCTTTTGGACGCTGCCCGCGTCCAGCCCGACCGGGATGAGATGGGGCGGCATGCCCGCCGCCCTTGCGATGTCCGCAAGCGTGACAGTTTCGGGGAGCATCGGGATGCCCTCCACCCTGCTGTCCGGGTACGCGTCTTTGAGCTTTGCCGCAATGGCGCCGACATTTTTGGAGTACCCAATCTCGTCATCACCCGGCACGGGCAGATAGCACTGCAGCAAGCTGACGTCTTTCAGTTTGATGGCAGCCCGCCCCCGTATTTCGGGGAGGGTGTACTTCGACCTTCCAACAATAGCGCTCTGCTCCGACTGCTCAAACTGGAAAAGGCTGATTTTGTTTTTGAAATTGGCCATGACTGCATAGCGCACTGTGGCATGCGACGTGACGCTGATGGCGGTGAAGATGCCGACGCCTGTCCCGTCGCGCGTCATGCGCATAAAGAATTCGGCGAGCTCGCCGGGGAGTTCCTTCACGACGTCAAAGCCGTCCACGAAGATGGCGATGGCGGGCAGCTTTTCGCCGGCGACCCGGTTGTACATCTTGAAATTGCCGGCCCGCTCGCGCGCGAACAGTTTTTTCCGCTTGGCCGCCTCCTCCGTGAGTATCCGCATGAATTTGCCGATTTTCTCTTCCTCGTCGTAGACCATGTAGTCGGCCGTGTGCGGGAGGTCTTTCAGTTGCACCAAAGCTGAATTGCCAAAGTCGAGGATATAAAAGTGCACGTCTTCCGGAGTGTTCTTTGCGGCCAGGGCCAGCGCCATGTTCATGAGCACGGTGGATTTGCCAAAGCCCGATGCGCCGAACACCGCAAAATTGCCGTCGCTTGGAAAGTCGTGTACAAACTCCGTCTGCGCCTGCTGTTCGGGGATGTCCACAAGGCCGATGGCGACGGTCAGATCGGCGGCCGGCTTCGCAGCCCCGGCTGCAGGCGCGGCGACATACGGGCTCACAAGCCGCTCAGGCAAAGGCGGCAGCCAAGGCTTTTCCACCGCCTCGATATGCAGGCCCTCATAGAGCCCGGCGATATGGCGCACCATGGCGTCAAGCTGGGTCAGCTTGCTTTCCTGCGCCTCCCCGGCGGCGGAGAGGTCTTCATTCAGCAGCACCCCCTGCCCGAGCCCGTTGATCAGGTAGACGCGGCTGTCAAAGCCCTTTTCCACCTCTTTCTCGCTGTACCCCGCGCCGCTCCACGCGGACTGGAAGAGCTCGTATATCTCGTTGTTGCCGACCTGCAGGTAGGCGCGGCCCGGGATCGTGATCATGGCGGCGTCCGGGGTCTTGAGGACTTCGTTTGAGTCCGCCGCGTCCTGCACTTTGAGCGCGAGCTTGAATTTGCTGTTTGACCAGATCTGGTCGTCCACGACGCCGGAGGGCTTTTGCGTCGCGAGGATGAGGTGCACGCCGAGGCTGCGCCCGATGCGCGCGGCGCTCACGAGCTCGCTCATAAATTCGGGCTGCTCCTTTTTCAGCTCGGCAAACTCGTCGGAGATGATGAAGAGGTGGGGCAGCGGGATGGCGGCCTCGCCCCTTTTGAAAGCCTTTGTGTAGGACGTGATGCTGTTGACGGATGCCCCCGTAAAGATGCGCTGCCGCCTTGCGAGCTCGCTCTTGATCGAGGCGAGCGCGCGCATGCTCTCCGAGCCGTCGAGGTTGGTGATCGTGCCCAGCAGGTGCGGCAGGCCGCTGAAAAGGTTTGCCATGCCGCCGCCCTTGTAGTCGATGAGCAGGAAGCCGACCTCATAGGGGTGGAAGCTGCACGCGAGCGAGAGGATGTAGGACTGGATGATCTCGGACTTGCCGGAGCCTGTCGTGCCCGCAACGAGGCCGTGCGGCCCGTGCGCCTTTTCGTGGAGGTTGAGGGACACGACGTCGCCCGGGCCTCGCAGGCCGAGCGGGACGGCGAGCGACTTCGCGCTGTTGCCCTGCCGCCACAGGTCAAGGATGGGCAGGTCTTCAGGCCTCTTGATCCCCATCAAATCGAAAAAGGCGATGCTCTCCGGGATTTGCGTCGACACGCCTTGGCTGTGTTTGAGCGGCGCGAGCCTCCGCGCCATCTTTGCAAAATCGATGCCCGCGATATCGTGCGTCCGCACCGGCGTCAAAAGCAGTTTTCTCTCGTCCATCACGAGGTTTCCGCGCAGGGCGCCGTCTATCGACAGGATCGTGCCGATGTTTTCGGGCAGGCTCTGGCGCATGGCCGAGGCCCAGATGAGCGAAAAGCCGAGGGACGTGCCCGCTTCCTGCAGATACTCCATGATGCTGTGGCCGACGATCATCTTGGGGGCGTCCACGACGAAGACGAAATGGGGCAGGAACTGCGTCTCTTTCTTGCCCTCGTTGCGCTTCATGCGGCGGCCCTTGAGTATCTGCGTGAGGCTGCCGAGCACAAGGTCGCGCTGGTTTTCCGTCGAAATCAGGCCCGACACGTTGATTTGGGAGAGCTTTAGGTGGGGGTGCCATCTTGCCCATTCAAAATCTTTCGCGTCCCCCCCGCTTGACACGATGGCAATCTCCATGTCGTGGTAGCTCTGGAAAAAGCAGAGCTGGGCAATGAGCGCGCAAAGCTCCTCGTGGATCAGGCCCTTTTCGCCCACAAGGCCCAAATGCGCTTTCTTGAGGTCGGCCGCAAGCGGCATGGACTTCAGCGTGCGGAAGTTTTCCGCCACGGCGTCCGCCTCTTCGCGCAGCCCGTCCTTTTCGCTGTCCATGCCCGCCTCCTGCAGCCGCACGCTGTATGCCGGCGGCTGGTCGGCATACCCGAGCGAGACGGAAAGGAAGTCCGCGTCGTGCGGCGTGCGCTCATAGATCCGGCTGGAATACCCAAGCGCCAGGCGCTCGATCTCCCCCAGCGTCGGAAAGGTGTAGGCCCTTGCTTCCTCTTCCCCCGCGCGGGCGGCGTCAAGCTCCTTGCGTTTCGCGAGCAGATATGCCCCGTACGTTTCCCGGCGCTTTGCCTCGTCCGCCGCCCGCCCCTTTTTGTCCGTGAAATAGCTCGTGGCCGAAAAGATGGCCGCCACCGCCATGCCCGCGCCCATGAGCATCATCATCAGGCTGCCGCCGTTGCCCATGCGCGCCGCGACCATCACGCCCGCCATGACCAGCGGCGGCAGCAGCGTCTTGAGGGCCTGCCCCTTCCCCGCCTTTTCGGGCGCCTTGGGCGGCGCGATCTCGATCTCCGCCTGCTTTGGCTGCTTGACGATGCGAGGCGGGCGTTTGTACTCCGGGAAGCCTTCCATCCCGTCCCTGCCCGCGGCAGGGACGAGCTCTTTCAGATTGGCGGCATAGCCGGAGCCCACGCATTCGACCCCCTCCGATTTGATTGTGACCAAAAGCGCGCCTACAAGAATGCAGTCGCCGGCCCGGACGTCAAAATCCCCGCCGCCCACCAGCTTTCCGTTGTGGTGGCAAACGCCTTTTTTCAGGATTGCCTTGTTGCCAAACAGGCAGATCTCGTTGCCGGGCGGCACGACAATCGCGCAGGAGGGGTCCGGCCCGATGTCGACCATCGCACCCTCCGGCACGGCATACAGGGCCGGCCTGCCGGAAAGCCGCAGCGTTTTCGCTTCTTTGCCCGCCTCCGCTTCGTCCGCCTCCGGCGCCTGCCCGCCGCCCGCCGGATACTCTTTGTACCCGCCCTGGCCAAAGACGAGGACCGAGTCCCTTTCCGCCTCACGATTCATCAGGGGACGCCTCCTTCTCAAGCGCGTCGATCTGGCCGCCCAAATCTTTGAGCAGCTCCGCCTTCTCGGCGCCGCCCATGCTGACGCCGGTATCGATGGCGTCCTTGTAAATGAGCAGGCCGTACAGCTCCAGCTCTTTGTCGCCGATCCGTTTTGAGATGTCGATCGCGTTTTCGTAATTGCCACGGCCCATCTCGACCCAGTACTCGAGGAACAGGCTGTCCGTATTGAGGGAAAGCCCCCGCTGCACCGCCGCTTTCTGGCTGTTGCTCAGGCTCGAGGCCTGGGCGCCGGCGTAGGCGGCCATATACCGCTCCTCCCTTGAAAGCCCGGCAAGGTCCTTGCCCCTGACGGCGTCCAGCACGCCTATATAGTCGCCGGCAAGGAAGCTGCCCGACACGGCGACCTGCGTCCGCATGTCCGGGATGTCGACCGCCCAGTATTTTGCCGCAAGCCCCGCGAGCCCCGCGAAAAGCACGATGAATACGATCATCGCCGCGCCCCTTGCCTTGTATTTCTTCTTGCCGACAAGCATCGAGTCTTTGGCGAGCTTGCCCGAAAGCTCGTCATAGGCGGCCCGGAGCCTGCCTGCGATCTCGCCCGCCGCCTGCATCGGCGCGATGTCCGCCGTGACTTTATTTTTGCGGTACAGGTCGCACCCGCCCTTGAGGTAGTCCTCGTATTTGTAGGCCGGGGCGAGCACGGCGGCGATGAGCGCCTTGTATTCCGCGATGAAAGCGGGGCCGCCGTCCCGGGCGCCGTCCCGCAGCTTTGCCTTTGGCAGGAAATTGACGTCGTACGCCAGGTTTGCGGGATCCATCGGAAACGAATACTCTTTCCGGAGCTTTTCAAGCCTTGCGCAGCCGATGAGCAGCCGATACCTTTCCACGCCCTCGCCGGCGAGGATGTCCGAAAACGGGAACAGCCCTTCGGTGTCGAGCGCAAGCTCAAAGGAGTCTTCCGCCTCCGTGACCTCCCCCGGCACAAGCGACTCATTGGGGAAAACAAGGTAGCCGCGCTGCCCTTTCGCAAAAACGCTGTCTTCTTTGTTGATGTGCAGTATCTCTGTCTTGTCCATGTTTGCCTCCCTTAATGGAGTTGCCACAACGAGCATCGCGAGTTGATGGAACTCCTTATGCACAGTTTCCCAAAATCTACGATTTTGCGGAAACCCCTGCTGTCTGATTATTCGATTGCCTGCAGCAAATCGCCGCTCAAAATGCCGCATTCCCGGAATGTGAACGAGCTGCTTACGGCCGTCTCGTTCATCACCGACCTGAAAAATGAAATGCCGCGCCCGCCCCGGCAGCGCCCGCTTTCCGCCAAGGCGGCAAGCGCCTCGCCAATCCGCTGCCGGTCGTCGATGCTGATGTCATAGGGCGCCCCGCCCGCCTCAATCGTGATGCTGATGTACATCGGCGTGCCTCCTCCTTTGTTTGACAAAAAGCCTCGTGCCCAAAAAGCACAGGGCGCAAAGGCCCGCCGCCACAAGCAGGATGTTCCGGGCTTGGTGGTTTTGGGCGTGTTCCTCGTCATAGACGCCCTGGTTGTATTCCGGGATGGCCTCCAGGATGCCAAGGGACGCTGCTTCCTCCGCGCCGGGGACGCGCTGCGCGAAGGCGGGCGTGTTTTCCGTGAACAGGGACTCCCGCAAAGCCCTGTCTTTTTCAGCGCTTTTGGCCTGCGCCGCGCCGTACCGGCTTTCACCGTCCCCCGAAAAAAGCCTGTAGCCCGCGATGTTCAGCGTGGACTTCCCCTCCCCGCCCATCTCCCTCACGCTGCCCGCGGCGATTTTGAGGCCGGTGCCTGCCTGCCCCCCCGCGCCAAAGGCGGCGCCGGCATGCAGCAATGCCGCGCAAAAAACCGCAGCCAGCGCCAGGCCCTTATGGAAACGCCGATTAACGCCTTTGCGCATTTCCGGTTTCATCCCTGCCCCCCTTTTTCCGGCCCCGAAAGCGCATGAGAAGCGACACTGCCAGCAGCAGGAGCAGGGCCGCGCCCGCGCCATAGAAAGGGATGTCGTTGTACCCCGTTGTTTTCGCTTCCGCCGGCCGGATGCCCACATGGTTGAGCGCGACCGGGTTTGAGACAAACTCCACGACCTTTTGGTTGACCGTCGCGTTTGCACGGCTGTTTTGCATCTTGCCGGCAAACTCCCCGATCAGCGCCTGGTTTGACTGGCTGGTCCGGGCCTTGGCCGCCAGAAACGCGCCTACCAGCGCGTCGACGTCCCGGTTGCCCGCATTGTAGGCGTCTATCACGGATGCCGTGACGCCTGCGGCATATTCGCTGTATGACAGGTATGCCCCGCTGATCTGCTCCAGGTTTTCCGCCTGGCTCAGGCCGATCTCCGCTTGGGCGTTTGCCAGCCCGGCGTCGTATTCCGAGATGATCGCGCCCACCTTTGACTGGTGACCCGCCGTCAGGTACCTGAGCGGGTCGTAGCTGCCCGCCGCCTCTTTCACGGCCTCCGTCTTTGCCAGGAACGCATCAAACGCGGCCGGCGCCATAGCCGGCGCTTCCGATGGCGCATCAAGGCCGCCGATCCCCAGGCCGGCCGCCTCAAGCCTGCCGGCGATGCCCTGTGCGGCGGGCAGGGCGGCGGCCAGCCCCTCCCCAAATGCCGCCAACTCGCCTTGGAATGCGAGCAGGCCGGGGTCCGGCAGCGATCCAAGCAATGCGTTTGCGGCCCCGATGGCCTGCTGCAAAACGGCCTCGTCGGCCTGATTTGCCTTGATGGCTGCCTGTATCGCTATCAGGCCGTCTTGGACCGAGGCCAGATCCGGGCACGCCCCGGCGGCCGTGCATCCCGCGTCGCATCCGGCGCCTGCCGCATTGCATGCTGCACCTCCGCTGCACCCGCTGCAGACAGCCCCTCCTTGGGTGTCGCATCCGCCCGTGCATGGCGCTGCGGCTGTACACACGCACGGCCCGCTGAAAGCCGGCGACGCTATCAAAGCATCTACGGCCGTTAAAATGCCGCCATGGCCGGCTGCACCCGCCAGCGCTGTTTTCAGATCTTCCAGGCCTTTCTGAATCTGGTCAAAATCCGTGGCTGCATCGGATTCCGGATCCGCATCGGGATCCGGAACCATATTCAATATTGCGGGTATAATCGCATTGCCAATATTATCGAAGGCAGCTTGCGAGAGATTGCCAGCCTTCAGGGCTTCATCCAGCTTGGTCCCGATCCCCTCCAGACCTGCCCGGAACGCGGCCGCGTCAAAATCGGGGCAAATGCCAGCAAGCCGGGGCAGGAGCGCGTCTTGCATTTGCCGGCCAATGCCTTCGGTTTGCCCGGCATAGGCGTCAAGCTCCGCAGCGATCAGCCCCAGCTCTGCGGAATGCCCGCCGGCGCCCGTGCGCCATGCCTCCGCGGCGCCTGTCCACGCGGCCGCCTCGCCTTCAAAGCCGCCGGCCGCCGCAGCCCATGCCCCGCCGTCGTCTATGGCCTCCCCGATCCGCCTTTCCAATTCCTCATAGATCACGCCGTAGTCGGCCTTGGCGTCCCCATAGCTTCCCATATATACGGCAGACATCTCTTCCGCAAGGCCGGCGGCCGCGGCGGCAAACTTCTCGTAATCCGCTTCTTTCGGGGCCAGCTTGATTTCGGGAAAGCCCTGCAGGCTGAGCGTTTCCGTATAGTCCGCCATGTCTATTTCGCCCGCGGC
>JAITMX010000133.1 GCA_031290775.1 Eubacteriales Family XIII. Incertae Sedis bacterium | reverse complement strand
TCCGATAATGGGAAACTGAAGGGAATCGAAGACGTCAGCGCGGAAGAAGCCGGGTTTTCCACCACAAGCGATTTTACGCTGCTGACGGTATCGGTGATGGACTCTGACAATTCCATCACGATTTATTTCAACGGGACGGAGGAAAATTTCGGCGATTTCGACAACATTACCTATACGAAGCCGACCGACCCGGTTCTCAAGGACATCGATGGGATGCCGGTGGAGAGTTTCAACTCCCCGCAACCGTATCATAACTTCGACCTGTACGAGTAATTATTAGGAGAGCTTCACGATGAAAAAAGCAATCACACTCGCGCTGGCGCTCGTACTGGCGCTCTCCCTGCTCGCCGCTTGCGGCGGCAAGGGCACAGGCACAGGCTCTGCCGGCGGCAGCGGCAGCGCAATACCCGCATCATCAGATGAATACAGGCGCGGCATGAATTTGCTTCAAGAAGAAAAATACGAAGAAGCCGTAGCCGCTTTTACCGAAGCTATCGCCAATGGATCGAACCTGTGCGATCAAGCCCTCTTTGCTCGGGATATAATAGACCGCAGGGAAACCGCTTGTGGATGGCTACAAGAATGATTTGCGCGAGTGTTCTTTATCTATAGCAGCGCGGCGGCGGTTTCCACGATTTGGGCCGCGCCCGGGATGTAGGCATCCTCGAGAACCGGCGAAAACGGCACGGGCGCAAAGGGGGCGCCGATGCGCTTGATGGGTTTTTTCAGCGTGTCGAAGCCCTTGTCCGCGATGCGCGCCGCAATCTCGCCGCCGAAACCCGCGTGTTGGGTCGCTTCGTGCGCGATGACGACGCGGCCGGTCTTTGCGGCGGACGCGAGGACTGTGTCCTCGTCAAATGGCGTCAGGCTCACGATGTCGATGACCTCGGCGGAAACGCCTTGCCCGGCGAGCGTTTTGGCCGCCGACAGGCAGGTATGCACCATATTGCCCCACGTGATGAGGCTCACGTCCGCGCCCTCGCGCACGATGTCGGCCTTGCCGAGCGGCAGCGCGAACGGGCCTTCGGGGACGTCCTCCTCCATGAAATTCAGGCATTTGTGCTCTATGCAGAGGACGGGGTTGTCGTCCCGGATCGCTTGCGACAGGAGGCCCTTGGCTTTTTTCGGGCCCGACACCGTCACGACCTTGAGCCCGGGCAGGTGGGCAAAAATAGCCTCGAGCGATTGGGAGTGCTGGGCGGCGGCACGGATGCCCGCGCCCATCGTCGTGCGTATGACCATCGGCAGGTGCGTCTGGCCGCCGAGCATATAGGTCATCTTCGCGGCCTGGTTCATCATTTCATCCATCGCGCACCCAAGGAAGTCCATGAACTCCATCGTCAGGATGGGGCGCAGGCCCATGGCGGCCGCGCCGACCCCGAGGCTGACGATCTGCGCCTCGCTGATCGGCGTGTTGCGGACGCGTTTTGGCCCGAACTCGTCGTAAAGCGTTTTTGTGTGTTTGCGCGTAACGTCCTCGCCCGCGATGAAGATGCTTTCGTCCCGCCGCATTTCCTGCGCCATCGCGTCGTCGATTGCTTGTATATAGGTCATGGCCGCCATTGTTTTCACACTTCCTTGTAAACGTGCCCGCAGATTTGGGACGGGTCGGGGTCGGGGCTTTCTTTGCCGTAAAGGACGGCTTCGAGGATGTCGGATACGGCGCGGTCCCTGAGCGTTGCGATTTCGCTTGCCGTGCAAACGCCGTCCGCGATCATGAGTGCCTCAAACCTCGGGATGGGGTCCATTGTCGCCGAAAGCCAGCGCGCCTGCTCCGCGGGGTCCTTGTATGCCGTGCGGTCGCCGATGAAATGCTGGTGGTGGCGCCATGTGAGGCACTCGATGAGCGTCTGCCCGCCGCCCGATTTCACGCGGCCGATCGCCTCGCGCGTCGCCTGCTTGACGGCGAGCACGTCGTTGCCGTCGATCGTGACGCCCGTCATGCCATAGGCGGCTGCGCGCTGCGCGACTCGCGCGACATTCATCGCTTCGAGCCTCGGCGTCGTGGACGCGAAGCCGTTGTTTTCATTGACGAACAGGGTTGGCAGATTCCATGTGGACGCGAGGTTGAGGGCCTCGTGAAACGTGCCGCGGTTTGTCGCGCCGTCGCCGAAAAAACAGACGCAGACCGCGTCTTTTCCCATATAATCCAGGGCGAAAGCGACGCCGTTCGCGATTGGCAGCCCCGCCCCGACAATGCCGTTGGCGCCGATAATGCCGCGTCCAAAGTCCGCGATGTGCATCGATCCGCTCCGGCCGCCGCTGTAGCCTGTGGCCTTTCCGAAAAGCTCGGCGAACATCTTGCGGATGTCGGCGCCTTTTGCGATGATATGCCCGTGCCCGCGGTGCGTGCTCACGATGCAGTCGAGGTCCGTGAGCTCGCTGCACACGCCGGCGGCGATGGCCTCCTCGCCCGAGTAGGGATGGACAAAGCCAGGCAGCTCGCCGCTTTCCGCAAGCTCGGCCGCAGTCTCGTCAAAGGCGCGTATCCGCACCATCGTCTCGTAAATTTTCAGATAATCGTCTTTTTGCAAATTCCGCATACACTGTCTCCTTGCCAGTCTTGATATTATACAATAATTACACGGCGCTTTGTGCATATTCGCATGGTTGCCGCCGTGAAAATGCGATATACTGTAACTGCCCGGACTTGCTTCGTCATTGCGAGCGAAGCGAAGCAATCCAGCGGATAATGGATTGCTTCGGTTGCTGCGCACCCTCGCAATGACGAGCAATTGGCTTGCAATAGCATGGTG
>JAITMX010000108.1 GCA_031290775.1 Eubacteriales Family XIII. Incertae Sedis bacterium | reverse complement strand
CGGCGCACGCGGACCGTGACGGCCTGCTCGATTGGGTGAGGGGCTTCGACACGCCGCCGTCCGCGCTCTTTCTCGTGCATGGCGAGGCGGAGTCCAAGCAGGCCTTTGCGGAGACGCTGCGGGCAGAAGCCAATCTGGACGCGATCGTCATCGGGGGGTATTGCACTTATACATACGAGCCGGACGGCAAACTGCGCGGCGGAAAGGCGGCGGGCAGCATGGGTGCGCCGCAAAGCGAAAGCGTTCGGAACGATATCGATCCCGAGGAAGCGGAGCGGCTGCTCGCAAAGCTGCGCGGCATCGAAGACAATATGGATGGCTTGATTTACCGCGCGCGGCTTGCGGCAGTCAAGGCCGTGGACGGAGGCGACGCGGAAAGCTATACGGCGCTGAAAAACATCGTCGCGTCGCTTGAAAGCGATACCTCCAAATTGGCCGGCTCGCTTGCCGGCCGAAATGAATAAGAGAGTGCATGAATGGAAGGCAAGATAAAGTGTGAATAATATGTGTTTTAAGAATGATTTATGGCGAAATTTGCGCGGTCGCATACCGACCGCAGGTTGGTAAATTATGGATAAAGCGGAATCGATCCTGCAAAGCGGCATGACCTTGATTATGGTATTTTTGATCGCAATCGTGCTCGTCGCCGCGTTTTTCATACGCAGGCAGATCAAGGCGGCGCAGCGGGGCGACGAGTACATCCGCTGGGGCATCGCGCAGGAGAAAAAAAGGCGCTTTCCTGACGCCATCATGTGCTATATGACGGCCGAGGAGATGTACCGCAAGCATGGCGACGAGGCGGGCCGCGCCCGCGCGTTCTATCTTGCGGGCACACTCGAAGCGAAGCGCGGGGCGCCGGACGAGGCGATGAAATATTACCGCAAAGCCGAAACGCCCGCCCGCAAGGCGGCGCCGACGGAGGATCTCGGGTTTTTGCTCATGAGCATGGGCGAGGCGGAGGAAGAGCTTGGCCATACGGAAAAGGCGAAAAAATATTTTGCGGAGGCGGCGGCGGTCTACGAAAAAGGCGGCGACCATGAAGGCTTGCTGTACGCACAGGAGAAGTTGCAAATCGAAACGGAGGAAGAATGAAATGAAGATGACGAACAAAAGCAGGTTGGTGATGGTATTGGCGTTTGCCTTTGCATCGGGCGCGCTGCTCGCGGGCTGCGGGACGGACGGCGCGGTGGTTGCCGGTGGCATTGACGCCGGTTCGGGCGCTGTCGCGGGGTCAGGCGCGGAAAGCGGCGGAAGCGCGGCGGCAAGCGAAACGGGCGGGCCGGTCGTGGAAATCACGATGGAGGGCGGCGGCACGATCGATATCGCGCTTGATGCCGAGGCGGCGCCGATTACGACAGCCAATTTCCTCAAGCTTGTGGACGCGGGCTTTTACGACGGCCTGACTTTCCACCGGATTATTCCCGGCTTTATGATTCAGGGCGGCGACCCGGAAGGCACCGGCATGGGCGGCGCAGACGAAGAGATCAAAGGCGAATTTGCGGACAACGGCTGGGACAACCCCATCAGCCACAAGCGCGGCGTCATCAGCATGGCGCGCTCGCAAAGCCCAAACTCCGCGAGCAGCCAGTTTTTTATCACAAACGCGGACGCGGACTTTCTTGATGGCCAGTACGCGGCTTTCGGCACCGTGATTTCGGGCATGGATGTGGTCGATGAGATTTCAGCGGCGCCGACCAAAGCGGGCGACGCGCCCGAGTCGCCCGTCGTAATCAAAACGATCCGCAGGGCCAGTTGAGGGAGCGTTGCGAAATAAGGGGGCGGCAGGGCTCCTGTGGTATCGCTGTATGATTTGAGCCTCGCCGAGCTGACGGGTTTTTGCGCGGAGCTCGGCGAGCGCCCGTTCCGGGCGCGCCAGCTTTACGCTTGGCTGTACGGAAAGGGCGAAAACGATTTCGCGCGGATGACGGATGTGCCCGCGGCGGCCCGCGAAAAGCTCGCCGCCCGCGCCCACGCGAAGGGTCTTGCCTTGCGGGACGCTCTTGCTTCAAAGGACGGGCAGACGGTGAAGTATCTGTATGGCACGGACGACGGCAATTTCATCGAGACGGTTTTCATGAAGTACAAGGACCGCAATTCGGTTTGCGTTTCGACTCAGGCCGGCTGCCGCATGGGCTGCAAATTTTGCGCCTCGGGCAAGCTGGGCCTCGTCCGCGATCTGGCGCCGTCGGAAATGGCGCTGCAAGTCATTCTGTCCGAGCGGGAAGCCGGCGCCCGCACGAAAAACATCGTGCTCATGGGCATCGGCGAGCCTTTGGACAATTTTGACAACGTGAAAAAATTCATCGAGAATTTTACGGACGACCACGGCCGGGATCTGAGCCGCCGCGCGATCACGCTGTCGAGCTGCGGGCTCGTGCCGGGCATCGAGCGGCTCGCGGCGGAGCTGCCGCAGGTCAATCTCGCGGTTTCGCTGCACGCCCCAAACGACGAATTGCGGCAAGAGATTATGCCGGTCACAAAACGCTATGGGGTGAAGGCGGTCGTCGAGGCGGCGCGCAAACATTACGAAGCGACACGGCGCAGACCGACTTTTGAGTACGCGTTGATTGCCGGTTTCAACGACGGCCCGGAACACGCGCGCGAGCTGGCGGCGCTGCTTCGCGGCCTGAACTGCCTCGTAAACCTGATCCCGCTGAACGGGGAAGGCGGCGGGGAAAACGGCGGGGAAAACGGCGGGGAAAACGCGCGGCGGGGTTCTGGCATCGGGACGACGGAGCGCTTTCGCGAAGCGCTGGGGCAGCGGCATATCCCCGCGACCGTACGGCGCTCGCTCGGCGCCGATATCGATGCCGCATGCGGCCAGCTGCGCCTACGGCAGGAACGCGTGCCGCGCGGGGATCAATATGCCTGAAACAAAAATACTGAGTGAAAAAAAGGTTGCGGAAGTTGTTGAGCGGCTCGGCGCCCTCTACGGGGATGAAGGCACGGCACTTGCGCACCGCAATATTTTCGAGCTGCTCGTCTCTGTCGTGCTTTCGGCGCAGACGACGGATGTGGCGGTCAACAAGGTGACGCCCGCACTTTTTGCGCGTTGGCCTGGCCCTCGCGCGCTCGCGTCCGCAGACCCTGCGGACGTCGCGGATATCATCCGGACGATTGGGCTCTACCGCACAAAGGCGGCGAACGTCGTGAAGCTCTCGGCGCTGCTTTCGGAAAACTTCGGCGGCGAGGTGCCGGGCGATTTCGACGCGCTCGTCAGCCTGCCGGGCGTCGGGCGCAAGACCGCCAATGTCGTGCTCGCTTTCGGCTTTGGCGAAGAGCGCATGCCCGTCGACACGCACGTATTTCGTCTTTCAAACCGCATCGGGCTGTGCGCCGAGCCAACGCCCGAAAAAACGGAGACGGCTTTGGTGGCGCGTATTCCGAAGGGGCGGCTTTCCGCTTCGCATCATTATCTGATTTTTCACGGGCGCCGGGTCTGCCACGCGCGCAAGCCCGCGTGCGGGGGCTGCGTGCTGAAAGACCTCTGCCTGTTTCCGGGCAAAACCGCAGGCGTTTGATTTGTTTAAGCTGCGGGTTCAGCCGCCGCCGGATTCATTGGTATTGCTGTTATCGCCGCTATTGCCTGGATCATCAGGGCCTCCGGCACTGCCGCTGCCTCCGCCATCGCCAGGCTCTCCTTCATCGCCCGGCGGCTCGGGTTCGCGGGCAATCACGATTACGCCGCCCATCTGCGCGCGCCCGCTGTTCTCCGCTTGCGAAAGCCCCATAAAGCCTGCGCCCGCCATAATCTCGCCGACAGGAAAAGACACGCGCCAATCGATATGCGCCCCGTCCCGCTCCGACAGCTCGACGGTCACGTCCCGCGCGTCCGCGCGAAAAATCCGCGCAAGCTCGGTGCGCAGGGCCTCCGCTTGCGCCGCGCCTCCGCCGCCATAGTAGGATGCCTCCATGCAGAAAGCGCGCACGGCGTTTTCCGCCGCGCCCATGCGCAGGCCGCGCCGCGCCTCGAGCGTGAACTGAGCGATGAGGACGAGCAGGATGGGCAGGATGGCGGCGAGCACGATGAACTGCTTCATGCCGGGCCTCCCGCGTACGGCCCCGCCAGTATCTCGTGGCGCCAGAGCGTTTTGAGCGCCGAGAGGATGGAGTCCTCCGGGCCGGCGATGCAGTTGTACAGAAAAAGGCCGAGCGCGATCATGCCCATGAGGACGATAAACTGCTTCATTGCCCTGCCCCCGGCGGCGCGGCGGCCGGCGCCTCAAAACCGAGGGCGTTTTCCATCTTGCCCTTGGCCGAGTCCGTGAGGCCCTGTGTCGTGTCTTTGAAACTCAGCACCATCGCGGCGATGGCGATGCCGAGGATGACGGTGCTGAGCAATACGATCATTTGCTTCATAATAAAACCTCCTGTGAATCATCAAAAAAACAATTCCGCGAGCAGTTCCCGCTGCTCCGCGAAATACGCGACAAAGATAAAATTTACAAATATAACGAGTACACCCGCGATGACGGGCAGGTAGACGAGGTCGCTGAGCACTTCGTTTTTTCGCAGCAGCTCGGTTGTGCGCGTTTCCTTCAGGGCGTTTTGGAAAGCGGTCACGGTCTTTTTGAGCTTGTGCGGCGGGACGGCGTCCCAGTCGAGCACAAGTTGGATAAAGTCGCGCGCCAGTTCCGTGTCCGCCGCAGAGGCAAAGTATTCGGCGGCTTCGGTTTTGCGGCCGGTGCGCAGGAAGCGCAGCGCGCCGCCGTAGGCGTCTTTCAGCACGCCGTCGCCGCGGGCAAACTGCTCGAGGATGAAGTCGGTCGTCACGGCGGCGCCGCTGCCTGCCGCGTCCGCGCTCGCGTGGTTGCGCAGGACGGAAAGCGCCGCGTAGATTTCCTTGCGCGCCTGCTCGCGCTTCTTGGCGGTGCGAAAGCCGCCGGCCCGCTTTCCCGCAGCGGCGGCGGCGCGTACCAGCGCTTCGCGCAGGGCATGCATCCCAAAGCGCCGGTCTGCGGGCAGGCGGCCGGGACGCAGCCCGTCCGGCGCCGCAAGCGTCAGGATGCCCACCGAGAGCACGGCCGCAACGATGAATATGATCATAAATTCCATTTTATCCCTTTTCACTTCTTGACTATGCGTTACGTTTTGTTATAATAAGCGCAAGGGTTCGCCGTTCGCTTCGGTGGTATCCCTAAAATGGTTTAGGTTTTAAGGATGACCACCTTTTACGGTGGTTTTTCCTTATTTTTGCGCCTGTTATCAACGTATTTCAGTATCTTGACAATCGCTCCAATAAGGCCGGGCATTGAAGCGATTGCCGCAATCAAAATATCTTTCATGCTTTCTCTCGCTTTCCGGGACACCACTTTATGCGTCCGGTTTGCCCTTGCTGGTATATCATCCGCATGGTTGCGGTTTGATATCGTTATTTATCCGTACTTCTCGTTATCCATTTGTCAAAAATCCAGTTTTCGGTTTGTCAGCATTTCAAGCAGCACGCGGTTCAGCAGAAAGAGAAACAGCCCCGCCGTAAACAGCGCAAAGCCCTGTGCCGTGAAAAATTGGTTGTATAAAAAGCGCCCGGGCGGCAGCCCCATCACAAAGATCGCGACGAAAACCGACCCGGCATACAGGCCCGGCGTCAGATACGCCGCCATGCGGACAGACTCGCCGTTGATGCGCCTTCGCTCTTCGGCGAGGGCGCGAGCCTCGCGCAGCTGCGCCAGGATGTCCTCGATCGCCGGCGTCATGTCCGTCCCTTTCAGCGCGCCGACCCGGACTGCGTAGGCGAGCATCGAGCTCCAGCTCGTGCCGATGCCGTAGGCAAAAGCGTCCGTCGCGGCGCGCACGCGGTCCGGGTCGCCCGTGCCCCGCAGGCGCATGAGCAGATCCGACAAAAGTTTGGCCGTGATCTTCAGATGCGGGCAGACGCAGATCGTCCGCTCGATCGTTTCGTAGATATTGCCGCACGACACGAGATAGGCCGTCAGGAATGCCGACACGAGTTTTTCGCCCTCAAAGCTCCCGGCGCGCCTTTGCCGTTCGAGCCGCACGCGCAGAAAGAGGCAGGGCAGCCCCGCAAACGCCGCGCCCGTGACAAACGCCGCCGCCGGCGCGATCGTTTTTGCCGACGCGATGAAGACCGTGAAAAACAGCGCGATGGTGACGACGCAAAACGCCGTCGCCGAAATCGGTTTTTTCATCGTCGTTTTCAGCAGCCGGTCAAGGCTTGTGAAAACGGGCTCCCGCGCGGCGCGCTCCGGCCTGAGCCGGTAACGGGAACGGAAGATGCCGACGGCCGCTTCGATCTGCTTGCGCAGCAGGACAAGCACGCCAATCACAAGCAGCAGATAGATGATTGCAGAAACGGAAGCCAAGATCATCGACCGGTCTATCACGTCTGCCTCCCTTCCGCCGCCAAGCGCGTGAGCTCCCGCTCAAAAACCGTGAACGCGGCCGCATCGCTCTCTAAGCCAAGCGCGCGCTTGCCGCCCGAGATGCTGTTTGTAAAAACCCAGTCGTCCCGCACGAAATCGTAGCGGCAAATCTCGCGCACATAGCAGCCGCGCGCCCGTTCCGCGTCCGTAAAGCCGTCGGCGCCCCCGTCCGCCACTTTTCCGATCTCATAGATTCCGCGCAGCTTCTTCGCGTTCCGCTGCCTCACGGACACAAAATGAAACAAATAATCAAAACTGTCCGCCACGCGCACGGCCGTCTCCCGCACATCGCCCCCGGCGCTGCGCACGATCTCGACTGCCGCGTCCTCCGGAAAGGACAGCGGATTGCGCGCGTGAAAGGTCATCTTCATGCGCCCTTGGCCTTTGCGCGCCACGCGCACGGCCGTGTCGAGCGCAATGCCGTCGCGCGCCTCCGCGATGATGAAGTAGTCCGCGTCGCTTCGCAGCAGGTTTTTTGAGATGGCCTTCAGCCGCTCGCCGTCGGCAATCAGCTCGGCGACGGGCGCGCCGGGCATGAGCCGGTGCAGCGGGATCTCCGGGTCTGTCTCCACCATGACGCCCTCAAGCGCTGGGTCCTCCAAACGCTGCCACGTCGACAAAAATGTGGTCTTTGCCGAACGTACGCTCCCGCAAAAAACGACGTTATAGCCTGTATGCGCCATTGCGGTGAGAAGCGGGATCGCGGAGCGCGGGATTGTGCCGCGCGCCGCTTGCTCTTTGAGCGTGTACTCGGGCACGATGTAGCGCCGAAAGATGATGACGTCGCGCCCCTTCTTTGCCATGGCGCCTTTGAATACCGTGACGCGGCAGCCGTCGAGCAGATAGATTTCATGGAAGTCGCGGTCGAGCCGTTCCTCCGGGGACATCAGCAAAAACGCGCGTACGAGCTGTTCGCGGCGGTTCGCGCCGATCCGCTGCGGCATGAGTTTCATTTTGCCGTCTGCGAGGAAATAGATTTCGTCCCCGATGATTTTTGCGCTCGGGCTGTCCGCGTACGGGCCGCGCCACCACTCTGCCATGCCGGCCCGGCCCCAAATTTCATGAAAGATCGCGTCCTCTTCGGATTCATACCAAGGCGGCGCCTGAAACCCGCCGCGCATCCCCTGCGCGTCAAGAATCCCGCCGATGTGCCGCAGATAAGCGCCGACATCTTCCGGATAACCGATGATTGCCCGTTTTTGCGCCGTGAGGCCCGGGATGCCGCCTGTTCCCGTATCCATCGCAGCGCCGGATGGCGTGGCGCCCGCGCCTTCCGCGCCCGGCGACAAAAGCGACTCGACGAGACGGCATACGCTTTCAAAATCCATCATCATTGCGCCTCCTTTCGCACGAGCATGAGGGGCGCGTACGCTTTGCCCGCGCAAAAATCAAGGATGCGGCGGTACTCCTTTAGCTCGCACTCGATCTCGACGTGGTGGATGGGAGATGAGGTGTTCACATGCTCATTGCCCGTGCCCGCGCCTGTGAAGCCGTACATGCCCGACGAGGCGTCCGTGACCTCGCGCCCGTCCCCGTCCTTCACGTAGGCGACGGGAAAACAGCCAATCACGTTCGTGCCGTCCGCAGAAACGATGAGGGCCTCGTCGCCGCGCCGCAGCGCGCTTGTGCACATCGAAATCCATTCGTTTCGGATGACAAAACACGAGGTCTCGGGTTTTGGGGCCGCGTCTTTGTCCCGCAGGTAGCGCCTCGAAAGCTGTGCGCCTTTCACGATGTCGGCCGCTGCAGCCTTGCCGTCGAGCTCCCACGCGTCGCCCGGCCCAAGCGCGCCGTCCACCAGCGTCCCGGCCGGCGCCGAAACCACATGAAAGCCCGATGCCGCGACCGGCTCCCCCGCCTTCATATCCGCGTCCGCGACGAGCACCGCGTCCATGAGCAGCATCTCGCGCCCTTCGGCCTCCCAAAAAAGCAGGGCCGCGACCGCAAACACGACAAGCGCGACGCCGAATACCGTTTTGAATTTGTTTGTTTTCATAATCATGCCCTCAATAACGACTGTGTTAAATTATTCATATATTACCATAATATGGATTTGAGTCAAGCGATAATTTCGCCCGCCCGCATCGGGGTCGGTTCTGCGTTCATGTTACAGTTCACACCCCCGCCGTCATTGCGAGCGAAGCGAAGCAATCCATTATCCACTGGATTGCTTCGCTTCGCTCGCAATGACAGTCCTACCTCCGCCCACTTCGTTCGCTTCGCTGGCAGAGGTACAGGAAGTCCTACCTCCGCTCACTTCGTTCGCTTCGCTGGCAGAGGTACAGGAGCTTCAGCTCCGTCGTACCTCGCACAACGAGGATTGCGCGGCTTTAGCCGCAATGCAATCTACCGTGTCCGTTTTTCCATTACCCGCTAAAGCGGGTGGAAAAAAGGCAACGTTCGCGCAAGCGGTTGCGTTCGGCACGGGCTGCCCACCCATTGCCATTGGCCCGAATATGGATTTTTCAAGTTACGCGCCGCAGGGCTTTTCCCGCTGTCCGGGCTGTTTCTGCGGCAGATATTGTCGTCGTTCGTTGTGCTGTCTCAATAGTACCATACTTTCAAAGCGCACACGCCAATTTTTTTATCAACTGCCTTTCCTTTTTCAAGGCAGAACAGAACCATCGCCGCTTTGGCAAATCAAGACAAATGAACCGTCCCCTTTTGTCCACAAGACCCCGTGCTTCCCGAAGAAAAGGGTGAACACAAAACAGAACCGTCCCCAATTGTGCCATCCATCCTCATTTTGCACAACACAAAAAACTACGTCCCCTTTGTGTTCTCGGCAAGGCGTTTGGCTATTGCTGCGTGCCCGCCTTCTTTTGCATAATCCAGCGCCGTCTTGCCGTCGTCGTCAAACAGTGATTTGTCTGCGCCGTAACCTAATAGGAAATCGACCATTATTAAGTTGCCGAGCTTTGCAGCACGTATTAGCGCTGTTTCGCCAAACACATCTTGCTCATTCACATCAATTCCGCATTCGTTGAATAGATATTCGAGTACGCCATAATTTTCGTTTTTCACGACAGATGTTAAATAGTTATTCTGTGGTTTTGCAATCTCAACATCTGCACCATGTTCAACTAAATACTTTAACGTTTTTAACACTTCATCGTTCGCTTTTTCCAAAGTGTCAACGTTTAAAATATCATTTCTTGTCATAAGTCCGAATATAACACCATCATAATATCCATTGCTCTTTCGATTCACATCTGCGCCATTTTCAACAAGGAGCATTGTTCTCGTAAGCAATCCCTCAAATTTTCCCTGTGCAACAAACTCCAAAGGTTGGAAGTATTCATCTGAATAATTCGGCGTTGCACCGTTTTGCAATAACAACGACATCATTTCATAATTACCATCCTTGCAGGCCACATCAAGCGGCGTCTCGCCGGACATATCAGGTATATACCAATGATAATTGATATCTCCCGGCAAAAGCAGCATGACTTTGACGCGACCAACGCTATTATCCCTTACAGCCTCATTGACCAACTCAACATACAGCATGGGATAGATCAGAACAAGTATCGCAATCAAGACCACAACAAGGACAATCCTTTTCCTCTTTTTTTTCCGGTCTGAATATTGCGCATTTTGATTGTTTTCCATCATGAAGATACCCCCCCCC
>JAITMX010000067.1 GCA_031290775.1 Eubacteriales Family XIII. Incertae Sedis bacterium | reverse complement strand
TCGCCGTTTTCGTCCGCAACCTTGGTGATTTCGATTTTGTACGGTTTCTTCTCGCTTTCTTCTTCTTTGCCAAAGGCTGTTTCATCATCGAACAGAGACAACTGCGTATAGACAATCGGTGACGTGGCATAGCAAGTCGCAATCAGCTTCTTCAAGCCCAGCGGATTGAAATTCATAGCGAAATATTTGAAAAAGTTGCTTTCAAAAGGGTCGTCGCAATTGCAAAAAACAACTTTGTCTTTGAAGAAAGCCTTGTAATGCTTCAACTCGTTTTCGATAAGTGGAAGCTGCGTATAAAACTCGTCGGTCTTGTCCGACCTTGACATATGCAGATTGCTGTTTCCCGCCACGCTTTTTCCTCCGCTTGCATTCTTGCCGCTCCGTATTTCATTCCATGTCAGATGCATACAAATACTTCCTGTTATCTATGAACAGTATGTTTAGGATCTAATCGATTATATCTACCGCATTCCGGCGGTCTCTATCGTCCCTGTGTTAAATATCGCTTTTTCGCCTGTTGCAATCATCGCAAAGCATTTGGCAGTTTTCCTGTGCCGTCCTGCCGCAATTCACATACGGCTGACATTGCCGACATTGAATGTCCAAAAAGCGCGGTCTGCATCTATCCTGGCATCAACTTTCGGCATATACCCTTTTTCAATCAATCCAAGCCAAATGTGGGCGGCGCACATGCCGACATCCACATCGGGGTGCTCCCATTTGAAATGCTTATACCCCACCGGTTTTGCGACAGTGATCGTTTTGAATCCATCGTGAAGGCCAAAGCGCCACATTTGGCTGTTTGCGGCTGACGGCGCGAGCTTCGCGAGTTCAAGGACAGCTTCTATTTCCGCAGGGATTTCCCCTGCCAAGCCGGGGGATTCCAAAAGCTCAGGGGTCGGCTTCCGTTTCGCCCCATTTTTGCCGGCGACAAAGTCCACGAGGCGCTTCGCTGTTTCATCTTTGTAGCCCATAGGCATACAGCAAATCACGCGTTCGCCCACGTCCACATGCTTGCCATAGCCGTAGCCCATTGTGGATTCTTTGATTCTGCCCGCTGCGGCCATGCCGGGAATGTAACGGCCAACCTCAGCCAATTTGTAATGCCCGAACCAACAAGCCGACAGTCCGAGCCTGACCGCGTGCAGCATGATCAGCTCCCCCACAAACCCCGCCTTTGAAATGGAAACCAAATCGGTCTGCGAGACAACCGCAAGATTGTTCACCGGGTTAATGCCGTTGTTATACAGCTTTTTCCCCGGCTCGGCCTCGAACAGTTGGGGCTTGGCATTGTGCTCAAACGGCACGGGCAGCTCCTTGATCCAGCGGCCCATCCCCTCAAGAAGCTCATTTGGCAAAGGCGCCTGCGCAAACGCGCGCACCGAACTGCGAAGCGCAATCGCTTCTGTGAGCGGTCCGGCCCATTCTTTCAGCCCTTTCAACTCTTTCATGTTTTTCTCCTTTTCAGCGTTTCCCCGGGCGGGGCGGCAAGTTCAGCAGCGTGATGGCGAACAGGACGAGCGCGATGCCGGCAAAGGCGGGGGCAGACGGTATCTCGCCATAGAGTGCGGTCCCGAACACCGTCGCGGCGACCGGTTCGACGGAAACGAGGATAGATGCCTTGCCTGTGTCCATATACTGCATGCCATAGGTGTAGAGAACATAGGGGAGCAGCGATGTGAACAGCGTATGCAGCAGGAGCACGGCCGCTGTCAGCAAGGGCGCGGCGGCGATGGAATGAAAGATTATGCTGAAGTTTGCGAACGGCGCGCACACGGCGCTGCCGATGAGAAAGCTGTAAAGGTTGACTGTGAGCGCGCCATAGCCCCGGTTGAGCGCAAACCGGGTAAAAATGCTGTAGAGGGCGTAGCCGAATCCCGCGAGCAGCCCGACCGCAAAGCCTTTTCCGGAAAACGCCGCCGCGCTGCCGACGATGCCGCCGGTCAGGACGGCGCCGGAAAACGCGATAATAAGGGCATACAGCTTGATGGCAGTGATACGTTCCTTGAAAATGGCCGCGGATATGAGGACGACGAAAATCGGTGCGGTCGCCAGCAGAATAGCCGCCAGCGACAAAGGGTTCATCACAGTCGACATACTGAAAAAGAGGTTTAGCACAATCGCGCTCGATACGCCCGTGCCGACAAAGCACCACAAATCTTTCAACTTGACGCGAAACAAACCGCGCCGCCCGGCAGCGAACAGGACGGCCGCCAAGATCACAAAGGCAATCGACATGCGCGCAAAGACGATGGTCAGCGGGCTGTAGCCAAGCCCGGTTAGATAGCGCACGAACACGCCAACCGTGCCCCACAGGCACCCCGCTGCAAGGATCGAGGCGGCAGCCTTTGCGGATGCGCGTGTTTGCGGCTGCGCTGCTGAAAGTTTCCGATTGCTGCTCATTCGATATAAGCCCGCATTTCACATCTCAAAGGGCCGGCCGCCCTCTCAGCGTTCCGCTTTCGGCGCGCGCTCTTCCAGCGCCTGCTCCAGCACGATTGCGAGGATGACGCCTACAAGCAGGCCGTTGGACACAAAGGGGACGACGATGGCGGGAAGGCGCTCAAAAATCTCAAAGGGCTGCATCATGATGCCGGTGCCCGTGAGCATCGCGATTCCGAGCGCAAAGCCCTTGCGCTCCGTCAGCCCGGCTTTTTTGAAATTGTCCACCCCCTGTTTGACGATGACGGCAAACAGGACGAGCAGCGACCCGTAGCCGACCGATGGCGGGATTGCCGCGAAGAACAGGCCTACGGGCCCGATGATGCCGAGCACAACCATCGCGGCGCTGCCGAGGTAAAAAGGCTTTCTCGTCGCCACGCCCGTCATGCGCACGATGCCCATCGACGTCGCAAAAGGCACAAACCCGATTGTCGCAAAAATACCGGTGGCAATCGTTGAAACGCCGAAAAAGACAGTCCCGCGGTTGAGCTGCTTCTCGGAAAAATCCTCCTCAAGGACATCCGCCATGCCGAACATGCTGCCGATATGGTTCGCAAACAGCAGGAAAGACCCGAGAATGCACGTGATGAGGATGCCGGGGTCGATGGCGGGCGTTCCCCACGGAAAGATCTCCGGCAAAATAATGAAGGATTTCAACCCGGACATATCGCCGAAGTCCCCGATGCCGACCGCCACCGCAAAAATCCAGCCGGCCGCGATCGCGATGAGGATGGCGATGCTCTTGACAAACGGCGAGCCGAATATATTGATCAGGATCATGGCCGCGACGGTGATCCAGAACGCCGCAAGCGAGCTCTTGTCGATTTCAGAGCCGCCGTAAACCGTGCCGAGCATGCCCTGAATGAAACTTTTTGAAAGCTGGATCGGCATGAGCACGAGGAAAATGCCATTGACCAATGGCGAAAAAAGCTTTGCGATGTATTTCATGCGGCCCGAAAACCCGAGGCAGATGAGAAAGGCGCCCGCGATCACCATGCCGAGCTCGAGATGGGCGCGCAGGCCGGCGAGGTCGCCTCCCATCGCGCTCGTGATGGCGGCAAGATTGATCCAGACCGTCAGCCACAGGCCGGACGGCCCGTCAATGATGGGATAAAGATGCCCAAAACGCGTTTGCAGGATGGAGAGCACGCCGCACAGAAAAAATGTCCGTAGCAGCATCTCCGATATTTCCGCATTGCCGAGCCCGAGGCTCTTTGCGATAATGACCGGCATGATTGCAGAATTTGCGATGAACAAAACCATGTGCTGCACGCCGTAAGCCGCAGTCTTGCCCGGTTCCAATCTCGCGTCAAGTCCGTATTGAATCATTTTGGAGTTTCACTTTCCCGTATTCTCTGGTATATTTTCATTATGAGCAAACTGCCCCTTGTTTTCGATATTCATAAATCTCCGGGTACGTGGCCTGTCCGCGCGGCCGGCTGCGTGCTTGCCGGCGGCAGAAGCCGCCGCATGGGGACCGACAAGGCGCTGCTTGAGCTTGGCGGCAAAACGCTGGTCGCAATCGCGGTCGGGCGCTTCCGCGCCTTTCCCGAAGTGATGGTCTCCGCCGCCGATCCGGATCGCTACGCCTTTGCGGGCGTCCGCGTCGTCCCTGACGAAAAGCCCGGCATGGGGCCTCTCGGCGGCTTTCTCTCGGCGCTGAAAGCGGCGGGGGCGCCTCTCGTCTGCTTCCGTCCCGTAGACGCGCCGCTCGTGCCTGCGGGACTCCACATGATTCTTGCCGCAAACGCCGCCGCCGCAAACGCCGCCGCCGTGGTGCCTGTTTTTTGCGGCAGGCCCGAGCCCCTGCTCGCCTGCCTGTCAAAATCGGCGCTGCCGGCCCTTGAAGAGCAGGTGCGGGCCGGCATCCTTAAAGCAGCCCATCTCTTTCCGCTGCTTGACACGGTCTATCTGCCGCTCGAAGCGCCGGAGCTGATTTCCCTTTTCGGGAATCCAGAGGATTGGCTCGTCAACGCCAACGACCCCGATACATTTTCAAAACTCGGGAAACGCTGAACGCAGCGCTTCCCGGGCCGGGCCGGTCATTGCGAGCGAAGCGAAGCAATCCAGGCCGTTACCCGATCGGCATCGCTTTCAGGTCGTCCGGCACGATGACATCGGCTTCGGTCGCTTCGAGGATGTCCTCCACCGTGTAGTCGGGGTGCAGCTCGCGCAGCACAAACCCTTCCTTTGCCACCTCGATGACGCCCATCTCCGTGACGATGAGATCGACGACGCCGACCGCAGTCAGCGGCAGTCGGCAGTCTTTCAGGAGCTTTTTGTCGATGCGCTTCACCTCGCCCGTCGCCTTGTCTTTCACAACCTGCGTGTGCAGCATGCTGATGATGACTTTATTTGCGCCCACGACGAGGTCCATCGCGCCGCCCATGCCGGGCACGAGCTTGCCGGGCACGATCCAGTTGGCGATATTGCCCTTTTCATCGACTTCAAGAGCCCCGAGCACCGTCGCGTCGACGTGGCCGCCTCGGATAAACCCAAACGAAACCGCGCTGTCAAAGCACATGGCGTAGGGCTCCATGGTGACAAAACCGGCGCCGGCGTTCGTGACGTCAACATCCTCGCTGCCCTTTTCCGGCGCGGCGCCCATCCCCATGAGCCCGTTCTCGGACTGCAGGATGATCTCGACGCCTTCCGGCAGGTAATTTGCCACCATGACCGGCATCCCGATGCCGAGATTGACGACATCGCCGTCCTTGAGCTCCTGCGCGACGCGCTTGGCGATGATGGCCTTGGGGTCTCTTGTGTCTTTCTTTACGCGATCGGCCATGGCTGCTCACCTCCCACAATGGTATCGACGAGGATTCCCGACACGGAGACCGAGTTGGGGTCCAAATCGCCGATTTCAACGAGTTCGACCGCAGCGGCGATCACATGATCGGCGGCGGCGGCCATCAACGGATTGAAATTGACGGTGGTGCCGTGGAACCAGATGTTTCCGAATTTGTCGATCTTGCTGCCGCGCACGAGCGCAAAGTCCGCGTGCAGCGGCTCTTCGAGCAAATAATCGCGGCCTCCGACATTCAGGACTCTCTTGCCCTCCGCGACGATGGTGCCGACGCCGGTCGGCGTCAAGATGCCGCCGAGGCCAAAGCCGGCGGCGCGGATGCGCTCCGCCAGCGTGCCTTGCGGCACGAGGACACATTCGAGCTTGTCCCCGGCCACATCCGTATTCATCCGCTGCGCGACCTCGGGATTGAGCCCGACATGCGAGGCGATGACCGTTTTTACAAGCCCGGCGTGGATCAGCTTGCCGATCCCCCGGTTTGGGAACCCCGCGTCGTTTCCGATGACGGTCAGGCCTTTCGGGCCTTTGGCGACGAGCGCGTCGACGAGGATCTCCGGCGTCCCGCAAGCCATGAAGCCGCCGATCATGATCACGGCGCCGTCACCGATTGGGGCGACCGCCTGCTCGGCGGCCATGATTTTGTTTTTCAAAGTTTTTCTCCTTTGGTCCCCTTACTTGAGGCCGAGAAGCTGGCGCGCCTCGTCCGGCGTCGCGACTTCCGCTCCAAACTCCTCGATGATACGCTTGGCGCGCGCGACAAAGACCATGTTGTTCTCGGCGATGACGCCTTTCTTGTACAGCACGTTGTCTTCCATGCCGACGCGGATGTTTCCGCCCATCGCAATCGCCGCGTACACGATTTCCATAGCCCTGGCGCCGACGCCGAAAGCGCTCCATGTCGAATCGGGCGCGACTTCCTTCATGCAGTCATGCATAAAGACGAGGTTTTTCGTCGTCGCCGCGATGCCGCCCGCGCAGCCCATGCAAAACTGGAAGTGCAGGGGGCCTTTCAGGACGCCCTTTTTCAGATAATACTGCGCGTTGTAGATCATGCCCGGATCAAAGACTTCGATTTCGGGCTTCACGTTTGCTTCCTGCATGAGCGTGCCGAGCTTCTCAAGGAAGGCCGGGTTGTTTTCAAAAACCGTAGAATGCAGCCAATTCATCGTGCCGCAGTCATACGAAGCCATTTCGGGCTTCAGCTCATAGAAAGGCTTGATGCGGTCCGACTCTTGAAGCCCAATCCCGCCGGATGTCGTAAGGTTGAGGACGATGTCGCAATCCGCCTTTGCGCGGACCAGGTTGACGACTTTCTCAAATTTCGCAAATTCCATCGCCGCCTTGCCTTCGTCGTTGCGGACGTGGATGTGCGCGACCGCCGCGCCCTCTTTCCAGCAATTGTAAACTTCTTCCGCGATCTCCTCGGGCTCGATCGGCACGTTGGGCGTATTGTCCTTTGTCGGCCACGCGCCCGTCGTCGCAACCGTGATGATTCGTTTGTTTTTCAGGTCACTCATAATATCCTCCGTATCCTATGCTTTCATCAAGGCCTCTCAGCCCGCTACGCAGCCGCCGTCGACATACAAAATCTGGCCCGTGACGAAATCGGAAGCCGCCGACGCGAGATACAGCGCCGAGCCGATGAGCTCGCCCGGCTCCATCGCGCGATGGAACTGAATCCGGTCCGTGAAGACCTTGGCCTTGACGGGGTCGCTGAAAATCGGCTTCGTCAGCTCGGACATGACGATTGTGGGGCCGAGGGCGTTGACATTGATGTCAAATTTTGCCCACTCAACGGCCTGCTGCCTTGTCATCGCGACGACCGCGCCCTTGCTCGTGGCATAGGCGCCGTAGCCGAGGTCGAGCCCGTTGTTGGCGCGGACCGACGTGATGTTGATAATCTTGCCCGCAGGGCTCTTGCCGGCCTCAAATTGCTTGATCATCTGCTTGGCAACCGCCTGGTCGATGTACCACGTCCCTTTGACATTGGTGTCGACAACCAGCTCAAAGGCGTCCTTGGGGAAGTCTTCGGCCGGAAAACGCCGCGCGACGCCCGCCGCGGGGATGAGGATGTCGATGGCGCCAAACTTCGCGACCGTCTCATCGACAATCCTTTGGCAATCGTCGGGGTTCAGCGTGTCCGCCGCAATCGTCAGAACCTGCGCGCCCGTATCGGAAAGGCTGGCCACGGCCTTGTCGAGCGTTTCCTGCGTACGCCCCGTCAGCACAAGATTTGCGCCAAAATCCGCAAGCCCGCGCGCCATGGAGAGCCCCAGCCCGCCGCCGCCGCCCGTGATGATGGCAGTCTTGCCCGAGAGGTCGAAAAGCCCTTTGATGGTATCGTTTGTATAATCCAAAATCTTCATCGTTTGTTCTCCTTTTATTTATTATTAGATATTAGATATTGCCGCCATACGTGTAGACGCGGTCCGGCACGTCATTCAGATCGTCCTCGTCGATTTCCGCGACGCAGCGCGCCATGGAGCCGTCGCCAAGATACCAGCGGAGCGGGAAGCAGAAGAAGCGGAACCGCTTGCCCTTGACCTTGTCGAGGTCGCCGCCGAGGTTTTCGACGCCCACGATGCCGTGGCCGAGCAGCGTCTTGTGGCAAGGCTCCCAAGAGCCCCAGTTGCCAATCGCCTCAAGCTCGCCAAACTTCTTGTCGTAGGCAGCCTGCCCAAAGAGCCGGATATACTCAAACTTGTCAAATTCGGCGTACGCCTCCTCGCCGAACTCGTTCTTGTACTCCTCCGTGATCGGAAGCCCCGAAGCGCCGAGCAGGTTCATGCGCGTCGCGCCGTTGTTGCCCATCGCCGTGTGGAGCGGGTGGTCGAGCGCCTGCACGTCCATCGCGACGCACTTGACTTTGTGCTCGACAAACCACTTGCCCGCGTCAACGCCGGTGCCGGCCGAATAATGGTAATAGTTTTTGCTGTCGTCAAAGTTTCTGTGCTGCCCTGTGTTGAGGCAGACCACCATGCCCTCAAGCTCTTTGGGGTCAATGCCGGCGCGTTTGCAGGCGTCCTCGAGGTGCGCGGGGCCGATGAGGGTAGGCGTGCCGAGGCACTTGCCCTTGTCCACTTTGGGCGCCCAAGGCCCCCAGTGCTCGATCTGCACGTCGAGGCAGATGGCGTCGCCCGTGTAGGCGTCGACGGGCATCTCGTGCGTATAGCGGGCTCTTTTGCCGTCAAACTCCGTCTCCATGACGTGGCGCGGCGCGTCGCAATGCGTGCCGGTGTGCATCGTGCACGTGATTTTCTGCGTGAGGACGCCGCCCTTCGCCATCGTGTGCGCGTTGACGATTTCCGGCTTGTCAAAATACGGCCAGCGCGGAATCTCCGCGCTGAACGGATGCGACAGGTCTACAAATACTTTCTTTCCCATTTTTCGCTTTCCTTTCTCTTTCTCTTTCTCAACCAACGGTTATAAAAATTGACAATATATTTACATAATATATGATTATGTAAAATTCAGATATGGCTTATTTCAAATCTTTTGTAACTTTGATAAGGTATTCGCGAAGCGCCGTGCGCGACTCCGCAATCTGCCCGTCGGTCCATTTCTGATACCCTTCGTGCAGCCCGTCCGCGTCCGGCTCGGCCTTGAAGCCGAGTTTGCCTTCGGCGACAAGCTTCTCGAGCAGCGCCGACGGCTCCTTGTTGTCCGCAAGATACGGGATGACGCCGCGCTGGATGTCAAGCGACAGGTCCGCGCCGATCATATCGACATTTTCAAGGATGCCGAGATGCGGCCAACGCAGGCCGGGGCCGTATTTGAGCGCCTCGTCGACCGTCGCGGCATCCGCAATCCCTGCCTCGACGACGTAAAGCGCCTCGCGCCAGATCGCGTGCTGAAGCCGGTTGGCGATAAAGCCCTGCACGTCCTTCATGCACTTGACGGGCTTTTTGCCAATCTTTTTCAGATAGCCGTATACGGCGTCCACGACTTCAAGCGAAGTCCCGTCGCCCTTCACGACCTCCACCAGCGGGATCAGGTACGGCGGGTTCCAGAAATGCGTGCCGACAACCCGGTCTTTCTTCTGCGTCTTTGAAGCAATCTGCGTGATGCTCATGACCGAAGTGTTCGTCGCGAGGATGGTATCCGGGCGGATGAGCGGCTCGATCTCGCGGAACAGATCCTGTTTGAGCTCCATATTCTCGAGCACGCACTCGACGACAAGGTCCGCGTCCGCCAACGCCTCTTCCATATCGTCCGTGAACGACATGCGGGACAAAATCGCGCCGGCGTCCTCCTCGGTCATCGCGCCGTTTTTGATCAAGATGTCCAAATCGGCGCGCACGCCCTCAAACGGGTTGGATTTTTTGGAGCGCGAACGCAGCACAACGGCAGTGTCCTTGTCACGCGCAAAGACCTGCGTCAGCCCATTGCCCATGAGCCCGGAACCGAGCACCACGACCTTTTTGATTTCATATGACATGAAAACACCCTCTTTCCGATTCGATTATTCGACGCCTTTGTACGTGACGATAACAAGCACTTCGCAGACATCGCGGCCTTCGTTCTTCATGTCGCGGCCTTCGTTGGGGCCGATGTAGAGCGAATCGCCTTTCCTGAGGACAAACGTCTCGTCCTTGGATTTGACGGTCATCTCGCCTGTGAGAATGTAATAGACCTTCTCGTTTGGATTGTCCTCATAGGCCCAGTCGGCGCCGCCGCCCGGCAGGAAAAAAGACTTGCCGACCCAAAAGGTCTGGATGCCGGTCTCGTCCTTGCCCTGCAGGCGGAAAGCCGTCATGTCGAAATGGCCGGGGGCCGCGTACGAATTGACGTCGCTGATCGAGATTTTCTTCATTGTTTTGTCCCTCCTCATGATATAGTTTGCGAAGCGGTTGCTTATCGTGCCGGAAAATGCCGACATTAATATAACAAGCAAGTTTTGCGCCAACATTTCGCCCCTCTCAAGGAAACTTTTGCAACGTGGGCTTCACGATTAAAAACTCAACGTTTTCCCTTGTCAAAAAAACGAACGCTGCCCGGCAAAGGCCTGTGTGATTATTGCCGTCCGGTACTTGTTATCAGATGATTCATTTTTGTATTAATTCCAACCATTCGCAACTTTTTGCGAATCCCAACGATTTTCCATGTATAGCCACGAAAAAGCAAGTGATACTGTTTTGTATCACAAACCGTCGCATTGATACAAAACCGAATTGACTGGTGAATTGTTACTGCGCCTGGATGGTGCAACATCGCACCTCGTGATACAATACTTCTATGGAAAAATACCTGATCGTGGTCGATATGCAAAACGATTTCATCGACGGGCCGCTCGGAACAGCCGAGGCCCGCGCCATCGTTCCCGCAGTCTGCGAAAAAATCCGGGCGCATGCCGGGCCTGTTATTTTTACATATGACACGCACGGTGAAGATTATATGCAGACACAGGAAGGCGCAAAACTGCCTGTGGTTCATTGTGTTCGCAATACGCACGGCTGGGCGCTCGCCGCCGGCCTCGAAGCTTTGAAAAACGAAAGGGGCGGGCTTGTTTTTGAGAAGCCGGCTTTCAGCTCGCGCCGCCTCGCGGAATACCTTGCGGAAGCTGATCGGGCGGACGGGATCGAATCCATTGAGCTGGTTGGGCTCTGCACGGATATTTGCGTGATTTCAAATGCAATGGCGCTCAAGGCTTTCCTGCCGGAAGTCCCGATTCGCGTTGACGCCGCCTGCTGCGCCGGCGTAACGCAAGAAAGGCATGAGACCGCCCTCGCCGCCATGCGCGCCTGCCAAATCGACATCTCTTGAAGCGCCTTGCGCTATGCCCCTTTCAGGCAATCCCGCAATATCCCGAGCATGTCATTGAGGTCAATCGGCTTCCCAAGATGGCCGTTCATCCCGGCCGCAAGGCACTTTTCGATATCTTCCCGAAAAACGTTCGCAGTCATGGCGATAATGGGAACCGGCCCGATCCCGTTTGAGGCCTCAAACGCGCGAATAGCCACGGTCGCATCGAGGCCGTCCATCTCCGGCATCTGCACATCCATAAAGACCATATTGTAACGGCCCGGATTCTCTTGGTACATCTCGACTGCCTGCAGCCCGTTTTCGGCCGAATCAATGGAAAGCCCCGTATCCCCAAGCAAAGCAATCACGATCTCCCTGTTGATCTCCACATCATCCGCAAGAAGGATATTGCACCCGCTGAAATCATTGTCCTCCGCTTGATTGGCGGATTTGATCCCGCCTTGTATCCCGTTTTCCGCAAGCCCGCGCATAAGCTGTGCCGTAAAGCAAAAGGCCGTCCCTTCCCCCGGCGTCGATGTCGCCCATATCTGCCCTTTCATCATTTCCACGATGCGCTTCGATATCGCAAGGCCAAGCCCAGTACCGCCATACTTCCTTGAAGTGCCGCTTTCCGCCTGCGAAAATGACTGGAAAAGACGGGCTTGCTGCTCTTCGCTGATGCCGATGCCCGTATCCGTCACGCAGATCTGCACAGTGCAAACACCATCGGCCTCGGAAGCGAGCGTGGCGTCAAGGCGGATCTCTCCAAGGTCGGGCGTGAATTTGACTGCGTTTGAAAGAAGGTTTGCAATCACCTGCGCAAGCCGCTGGTCATCACCGACAAGGGAAGCCGGTATCGTTTCGTCAATATTCACAAGGAAAGACTGCTGCTTTTCTTCAATGCGAAAAGCGGCAACATTGGACACTTCATAAATAAGGTTTTTGAAACTGAAATCCACGCATGAAAGTTCAAACCGATTCGCCTCGATTTTGGACATGTCGAGTATGTCATTGATCACGCCAAGCAAGTGCGTTGACGCATTTCCGATTCGGTCAAAGGCGTATTCGGTGCGCTCTGTATCCTCAGCGCTCTTGCCGATCGCGGTCATCCCTATGATCGCATTCAGCGGCGTGCGGATCTCGTGGGACATATTGGACAGAAAATCGCTCTTGGCGCGCGAGGCAGCTTCCGCCGCGCGCTGCTGCTCCTCTGCGCGCTTTGTGGCCTTTCCGTATTCCCGTTTCATGTAATGGAGCGTCAGGCCGGAAAGCAGGCTGACGACAACGAACGCAATTGCGACGTCGGTAACAAAGAGAAATTCAGATCCGATTGGCGTGACCAACTCCGGAAAGAAATAGTCGGAGAGAATGCAGGCGACATTGACAGCAAGATAGATCGCAATCATTATATAAAAGTCGCGCCCATTGATCAGAAAGGCAATCATGACCGACCCGGCGAGCATATAAGCGATCATGCCGCTCCTGATGCCGCCGCTCATGAAAAAAATCGCAGGCAGCATCACATCCCCGAGCACGATGATGAGCAGGTTCGCGCCGACACGGTAGTTGTGCGTCCTGAGCGTTATGGCAAAAATAACGATCAGCAAAACAGGCAGCGCCAGTGTTGCAAGGACGGCCTGCGCCGAGGGAAACTGCGCGAATGTCGACAGCCACCCCGCAAGGCCGCCGATGATGGAGAGCAAAATTGCTACGTTAAATATGCGTTCATTGATTGGCACTTCCTGTGAATAAAACAATCTGCCAAGTGTTCGAAGCATTTCATCCCCTTAATGATTATCCTATATAAAACAATTCTTGTGGATTATATCATATTTTGCTGCGGAAAAAAAAGACCGCCGGATTTCAGGCGGTCCTTTTGGAGGCGACACCCGGACTTGAACCGGGGATGAAGGTTTTGCAGACCTCTGCCTTACCACTTGGCTATGTCGCCAGACTTGCAGGATTGCGAAAACCCTGCGTCTGCTGCTTGCATTTTTGGCTAGGGCGGCAGGATTTGAACCTGCGAATGACGGAATCAGAATCCGTTGCCTTACCGCTTGGCGACGCCCCAACGATGTTTGCCCTTTTGCGGCCTCGATTAATAAATATATCATAATTCCGCAAGTACTACAAGCCATGAAAATCAAAAAAATGTAACCATTCAGACCCTGCCGGAATACCGTCATTGCGAGGGTGCGCAGCAACCGAAGCAATCCATGATCCACTGGATTGCGTCGCTTCGCTCGCAATGACGGTTAGGGTCTGAACTGTTACACCCAATTC
>JAITMX010000064.1 GCA_031290775.1 Eubacteriales Family XIII. Incertae Sedis bacterium | reverse complement strand
TAGCGCGTGGCAGAGGTACAGGAGCTTTAGCTCCGTCGTACCTCGCCTTCGAGGAGTGCAGCGGCTTTGCCGCGTGGCACTCTACCGTGGTCGTCTACCGTAATGGAAAAACGGACAGCAGAGGTGCAAATCTCTGCGAGATTTGAGAAGCACCATTATCGCAATGACGAGCAATTGGCTTGCAATAGCATGGTGTCTGAGCAGTTACAGGGAAACGGTTTGACAGCAAAAAAGACGGCGGCATCTGTTTGCGTTCCGCGCCCATCCGCGCTACACCGGATTTTTGCGGATGTTCTCCATCTCCTCATAGAAATCCGACCCCAGGAAATACTTCTGCGGCGGCTCGATCCTGCCGCCCGCCGCGAGGATGTCAAGGCCGGCCTTCACCTTCGCCGCTGTCGCCGGAAGCTCGTAAACGCGCACGCCGCAGGCGTCATAGATTCCGTTGATCACCGCCATGTGGCCGGACGACTGGAAAGCCTCCGACGCGCCCGACGAGCCAAACGGGTTTTGTTTTCTGCGGTTTTCGAGGAACGTGACGCTCAAATCGTCGGGTATCTCCTTGATTGTCGGGATGCCGGCGCCAAGCGGGTTGTTGTGCTTTTTCACATCTTCATAATTTTCCGTCAAGGCAAACCCGATCGTGTGGCTCATGCCGCCAAAGACCTGGCCCTGCACTGCGGCGATATTGCCCACGATGCCGACATCCGCCACGCTCTTCATCGAAAGCACCCGGACGCCGCCCGTTGACGTATCGACCTCGACCTCCGCGAGAAACATCGCAAAGGTGTAGTCGGGCGTTGGGTTGCCCTTGCCCGTGTTGGGGTCGAGATCCGCAAGGCCCTCAAACTCCTCGTTCAAAAACTGGTTTTCGTACCTCGTCGGGATCTTCTCCGCTACCATCTCATCGTAGCCGCGCAGCGTCCCGTCGGTTTTCAGCATCGCGCCGTAGAGCTTTTCCGCGGCGCCCTTGGAAGAAATGCCGTTCATGAAATGGGAACGCGAAGAGGCCGTCGCGCCGTGGTCGGGGCAAAATTTGCTGTCGTTTTGGATGAGGATCACATCGTCCTTGTCGATGACGCGTTTGTCCCCAAACGTCGTGCGCAGCGCTTCGAGCGTGACCATGAGCGAGCCGATGTCGCCGCCCTGCCCCTGATCCTGCCACGTGTCATATTTATAAAATTTGCCGTCCTTGCCGAGCTCGATCGCGACGGTGCATTGGTCGGCCGTGCCTTCCGTGACATTGTAGCCGCCCCAGACGAGTCCGACGCCGCGCCTGCGCGGGGCGCCCTCTTTTTCGGCGGCATCGTTTGCGGCCTTTGCGTCCGCCACGGCCTTTTCGTACACCGGGCGGACCTCTTCCATGATCTGCTCGCCCGGATAATCCGTAAATTCATAGCCGTTGATATTGACGTCGCCCGGCCTCGCGACATTGCGCCGGCGGATTTCAAACGGCGAGACGCCGATCTTTTCGGCGAGCATGTCCATCATCGCCTCGGACGCCGTGTACGCCTGCGGCGAGCCGTAGCCGCGATACGCCGTCCCGTAGCTGTGGTTCGTCGCGGCGACGCGCGAAAGCCCCATACAATTCGGCACGTTGTATGGGAAATACATGAAGCGCGCGATTCGCGTCGTGAGGTCGTCGCCGAGCTCGTTGTACGCGCCGTGGTCGAGCCCATTGTCCCACTCGGCAGCAATGATCTTGCCGTTTTCGTCCGCGGCAAGCCTCGTGTTCGTATAGGACGGGCAGCGCTTCCCGGAAAAAGCCATAAACTCGCCGTAGCTCATGGACAGCGCGACCGGCGCGCCCCCCGTCGCGATGCAGGCGATGGCCGCCAACGCGTACGTCGCGCTCGCGATGCCCCAGCCAAACGTGCCGCCCGTCGGGTTTTCCACGACGCGCACCTTGTCCTCGGGCACCCCCGTCGCCTCGGCGATGTCGCCGATGTTCGCGTAGATCGCCATCGCCTTGCAGTGGACGGTCAATATGCCGTCCTCGTCCCAGTACGCCTGCACTGTGTCGCCTTCGATCGGCATATGCGGCTCGCGCGACGAGTGGAAACTGCCCTCGACGACGACCGGCGCCGTATCGATGAGCTGCTTCACGTTTTCCGCGCCCTTGACCGTGGGCTGCACGGCCCAGACATTCGGATGCTCGTCATGCACGCGCACCGCGTCCGGCAGCGCGGCCTCAAGGTAGGAGAGCATCTCCGGCAGCTGCTCGTACTGCACCGTGACCTTCGCCGCCGCCTCGCGCGCGTGTACTTTTGTGTCTGCCGCGACGAGGGCCACGATGTCGCCGTAGTTGAAAATCTTTTCCTCCGCAAGCAGGATGTGCGTCTGCTTTGTCGCGCCCTCATTTGTGCGCGGCAGGAATTGGAACATATTGAGGCGGTTGCTGCCCTTTACGTCCTTGTGCGTAATAATTTTGCGGACGCCCTCGGATTGCTCGGCTTCCTCTGTGTTGATTTTGACGATTTTTGCGTGGTGGGCGAGCTTCGGCTGCACCATCACGACGTGCAGCGTGCCATCGGGCATCTTCAGCTCGATATCGTCGCCAAAGTCGCAGAGGCCCGTGACCTTCGCGAGCGCGGCCGGGCGCGGAAGCGGCTTCCCATAATAATTTTTGTCCTCGGGCATTTTCACTTTGATGTCGCCGACCGCACATTCGCCGCGCAGCACTTTGGCCGCGTCCATGACCGCGTCGACGATCTGGCGGTAACCCGTGCAGCGGCAGATGTTGCGGTGCTTCTGGAACCAGTCGCGCACGTCCTCCCGCGAAGGGCTCGGGTTTTCGTTCAAAAGCTGCCAAGCCGACACGATGAATCCCGGCGAGCAAAAGCCGCACTGCACAGCGCCGTTTTCCATAAAGGCGACCTGCAGCGGGTGCAGATGCATGGGCGTGCCGACGCCCTCGACCGTGACGATTTTTGCGTACTCCTTCACCGAAGCGATCTTGCGTGTGCAGGCACGGATGACGCTCCCGTCCATCACGACGGAGCAAGCGCCGCAGACGCCCGTCCCACAGCCCACCTTCACGCCGGTCAGGCCAAGCCTGCGCAGCACGGCCGCCAGCGTGTCGTTTGCGGGATCGCACACAAACATCCGATCCGCGCCGTTGATATTCAATGTCATTTTCCGTAATTGTTTCATGATGATACGTCCCCTCTTCCTTTCTCCTCTCTCACAAGCCTCCGGGAAAAGTATACCATTTTTACCGCCCTGCGACCTCAAACTCAGGGGAAACTCAGGGGGACGGTCCTTTTGGGTCGCTTGCGACCCAAAAGGACCGTCCCCCTGAGTTCTTTCGCCTCCTTTACAAGCCTTTGACAATGTCAATCAGACCGTCAAAGCGCACCGCTCCGTCCCACCTCAAATCCTTGTCCCGGAACACCATATAATAGCGGCAATCTGCGCCCGCAAGGTTCGCCCACTCGCGCCCGATGCGGCACTTGCGCTCGCTTTCGGCGTTCTCCAAATGGTCGCCCTTCGTTTCGAGCAGAAGCAACTTGCCGCTTTCTGTCATTACGATAACGTCAGGGTAGGCGTTCTCAAACCCATTGACGCAAAACCCCGTCTTTGATGCGTTCCTATGCCACCAACGGACGTTCGGCAGGTTCGCGACCGCCCACACAACGTCCTTTTCCAGCCCGTTCATATCTTCCTCGGCGGTGTACAGCGAATTTGGTATTGTCTGCGCGAACCTAAGCGGCGCAATGGTTTTCGGGAATGAATACCGCGGTTCGACTGTGATTTTGCCTTGTTCGCGCCACAGCTTGAATTTGCCCTCGCGGTGAGTGAGCAGGAGGGCGTCAATTTTCTTGCGGATTTTCGTCGCATAACTAAAAGGCGACTGCTGCAAATCGTCAAGCTGCTCCGCTGTCAGCGTCCCTATCACCGCGTCAACGTACTCGGCGACGCCTGAGAGCGCGTTGTTTTTGTCGAGATAATTGCAGATTATGCCTTTGCACTCGGCAATGCGCTTTTCAGTCGGCAGGGAGTTGAACCACTCGCGGAAAAACTCGTTGTCCGCGCCTGACAGCTTCCACGCCTTTGGCGCGGCTAACGCGTTGCCCTCTATGTCCACGCGGGCAATCTCCGCGTCAATTGATTGGAAGTCGATCGTCGCGTCCTTGTTTTTCAACGTGAAGCCGACCGTCAAATCTTCCTCGGCCAAGAGTTTGTGCGTATCGTCCGTAAACAGCGGGATGTCAAACGGGATAACGAACTGCGGCAGACGCAGTTCCTTGGCTTCCCCCGCGAACTCGCCCGCGATATGAAACTCGTTCATTTTTTCCCTGACCCCCGCCGCTATCGGGACGTTTTCCCCCTGTTGCCCAATATAATTGTCATACGCTTGCGCGGCCTGCTCCGCTTGTGCGAACAAGTCCGGCGCGGCGGGCGTGTCCGGCACGGTATTTCCTGTATTTTCACGCCCCTCAATATGTGCGCGAATCGCCGCAATATCAAGAGGTTCGCCGGCGCCATCCGTTTCTTGCGTTCCGGCTATTGCCTGCTGAACAGGCGCGAGCGGCTGGACATCAGTCGAAGCATCAAGGGTATTGTCAACAGCGCGGCAATCTTTGCTCGAAAATCCCGCGCTCTGCAAGCCCGCGACAACCTTTTCAAGCGTTTCGTGGAAGCTCGCGCTCGAAGTCAGGCAATACGAAATATTCAGCGTGTTTGCCGCGCTTTTCGCCGTATTCGGCAGACGCAGGACGCGCCCTAAAATCTGCTCTACATCAACGGCCGACGAGCGATTGGCAACAGTCGCCAAAATATAAGCAAACGGGCAGTCCCACCCCTCTTTAAGCGCGTTCACGGTTATGATATAGCGAATCGGACAGCCCTCGCCAAGCAAATCCACGCCGCGCAACTCGTTCACATCGGCGGTCTTTATGGCGATATGCGTTTTGGGAACGCCTGCGTCAATCAAGTCTTTTTTCAGTTTCTCGAACGTCGTGTTGTCGGCCTTGCCTTTCGGCTCGGCTTGGAACAGCGCAATCGGGCGAATGTATCTGCCTGTGCGCCCCCGTTCGGCGGCAGCTTCCGTTTCGAGCTTGCGCCGGACATAAATCGCCTCGCCGACAACCTCCGCTTTCGTCCGCATATTGTAGACGATTACAGGAAGCTTCACCATATTCTCGCGTTTGAGCTGGAGCGCGTCAACGTAGCTGATTATGTTCGCGTCTGTCTTCGGCGTCGCGGTGAGGTCAAGCACGAACGACGGATTGAAGTTTGCCAGCATCTCCCGCGACAACGCGCTGACGGCGTGGTGGCTCTCGTCCACGATTATCACGGGGTTCAGCCTGCGGATTACGTTGATCAGCGCGGTTTCGTCCGTATCGGCGAGCAACAGCGACTTGTCGCCGAAATAGTCCGCAAACGCCGCGAGATTGCCGTTTTCCTGATACGCCTTGCGTCCGTCTTTTTTGCTTGTGCGGAAACTGTCATAGGACAGCACAAGCACGCTCAGCTGCTGCGTTACGGCGGCCGGCGAAAAATTTTGCCCATTCAGCAGTTCCGATTTCTCGTAGACTGCCGTATGAAAATCTCTGCGCAGGTGTTCGTTGTATGGATGATATGGATTTTTCAAGTTTGCGAGCGTCTGCTCCAAAATGCTGTCGGACGGCACAAGCCACACGACCGCCTTGGTTTTCGTATGCGGCAGGCTCTCGAAAATCGGCGCGATTGCGCTGGCGGCGATAAACGTCTTGCCGCCGCCCGTCGGCACTTTCACGCAGACATTGGGAACGCCGCCGAGCGTGTCGTGATACACTTCAAGCCCGATGCCGCGTCCCTCCCAAAAGCGCGTGAACGCCGTGCCCGCGCTCATATCCGGCAGGAGCGCGAGATAGTCCGTCAAATCGGCGATCACCGCCTTTTGATATTTTTTGAGTTCCATATCTCAAGCCTCCGTCAGTTTTTTTATGTCGCGCGGGATTTTTCTGAAAGTGATTTTAAGCCGCGCCAGGTCTGCCGCGGAGAACGCGCACATATCCGCGTA
>JAITMX010000055.1 GCA_031290775.1 Eubacteriales Family XIII. Incertae Sedis bacterium | reverse complement strand
AAGCGGTTTCAGAAGAATTGGGCCTGCGGCCCTTTCTTGAAATGGGGATGCGGCTTGGGGAAGGCTCGGGCTGCGCGCTGGCGTTCCCGGTCGTCCACGCGGCCTGCGCGATGATGAATAGGATGGGGACGTTTGCGGACATCTCGTTCGACGACTCCGTGCTTGTCGATATTCGCGAAACGGAGGATGCGTGATGTCGGATATTTGGCTCATCACGGGCGGGGGCCGCAGCGGGAAGAGCGCCTACGCGGAAGCGCTGGCGGCTGGAACGAGCGCGGCGGATGATGTGGCCGAAAAGGGCGCGGCGGCACTGGCGGCCGGAAATGGCTCGGCGGCCGATGAGGCCGAAACGAGCATGGCGGCCGATGCCATAGGCCTGGGTATTCGCGCCGCAAACGCCAAGGGATCTATCGGCGCCGCTGGCGGGGGCAAGGCTGGAAACGCAGTCGCCTGTCAATGCGCAGGCGTCCTTTATATCGCGACGGCGGCCTGCGTCGGGGATGAAATGCGGGAGCGTGTCGCGCGGCACCGCGCGGACAGGCCAAAGGACTGGATCACATGGGAACGCTGTCGCGGGATGGCGGATATTGGCACGGATTTCGACGCGGGTGCTTTCGACACTATTCTGCTCGACTGCGTCGGCAATCTCCTCATGGGGATTTTGTTTGAGGAAATCCCGGACGAGGAGGATTTTCAATCGGACGCGTTCGCGCGTGTCGAGCAGCTGTCAATCTCGGAGATTGACACGCTTTGCGCCTACGCGCGGAAACATGAAAAACGTCTCATTTTTGTCACGAATGAAATCGGAATGGGCATCATACCAGCCACGCGCTACAGCCGTTATTATCGCGACGCGCTCGGTCGAATCAACAAACATGCGGCGGCGGCGGCCGACAGGGCCGTGCTCATGGTCTCGGGCATTCCGATGGTTTTGAAATGAAGGATGGTGTTGAAATGAGGCATGGTTTGCTGAGAATGCCGTGCGCAGGGTCTCTGGCATTCGATGGCGTTGAGACGCAGGGCCTGCCATGAAATCATTTTTGCTAATGGTTGGTTTTTTTACGCGGCTGCCCGTGCCGAAGGTCGAGTTCACGGAGGAACGTTACCGCAGGGCGGTGAAACTTCTGCCACTTGTCGGCCTCGCGCTCGGCGTGATACTCGTCCTCGTTTCCGCGATCGGCTTCGTGGCGCCGCCGCTGGTTCGCGGCGCGGTGTTGGTCTGCGCCTACATCTTCCTTTCGGGCGGGCTGCATTTCGACGGCCTCGCCGACACCTGCGACGGCGTTTTCAGCGGCCGTTCCCGCGAGCAGTCCCTCGAAATCATGAAGGACAGCCGCATCGGCGTCTTTGGGACGCTTGGTATTTTCATGGCCGGCTTGTCGTACTTTGCGCTGTTCACGGCGGCGCCTGTCCCCGCGCTGCTCGTCTTCCCTGTCTGCGGCCGCGCATGCTGTCTGCTTTCCGCGTCGCTTGCGCCCTACGCGCGCGCGGACGGCATGGGCAAGGCGACCGGTCTGGCGAGCGGTCCTGTGGCGATCGCTTCAGCTGCCGCCTCGCTCGTCTGCGCCTCCTTTCTGACGATCCCGCTTGCGCTGCTCGCCGACCGTCTCTCGGGGGCGGCAGGCGTGGCCGCCGTGCCGGATGCGGTGGCCGTGGCGGCGAGGGCGGCGGGCGTGGCGGGAGCGGGGGCGACGGGCGTGGTGGCGAGGGCGGCGTCCAGCGTGCCACAGACAGTTCCTTTCGGCATCGGCACTGATGGAAGCTTTGTGACAGTCGTGCTTTGCTCGCTCATCGCGGCGGCGGCGGCGGTGCTCGTGACGGTCTTTATGACCGCGCGCCTCAAGGCAAAACTCGGCGGCGTCACGGGCGACACTTTCGGAGCGGTCATCGAAGTGGCGTCTATCGTGTATCTGTTCACATTCGGTGTCGCTGGTCAGGTTTTGCCAGGAATCATTTTCAGCACAGTCTGAACATCAGCATATAAAAAAGGCTGGGAAAGCCGATAGGAACATAGTCAAGCTGTCAGCGTGTGTCAGTGTGTCATTAGGCGATCGTTTCCATGGCTCTATTGTAGCGCGTTTGCATTCTTATATATAATGGTTATATTTATGTTTGTTAAGGCAATATTTCTATATAACAAATATATTTGTGGTTGTTAATCTCTTATTTCCCAACAATCCTTGTTCTGGGAACAAGGGGCAGATTCTTTTTGCACGAGTTTTGGATGCAAAGGGGTTGATTATTCTCTGCGAGGTTGAGGATTATGAGGCCGCCGGACGGCAGCTGATAAATGACGAGCTTGATCGAGTTTTAAATGTCCAAAACCAGAGTTCTCCGGCTGTTGACCGTGTTGACAATGCGGGCATCGCTGCCGGTGTCATCAAAGACAGCACGGTGGCGAACATCGTTGCTTTGCGCCATTGCAAGCCGACGGCCGAAATGGTATGCCATTGCAAGCCGACGGCCGAAATGGTATAGTCTGACCATGCAATGCGAAATTATCGCAACTGGTGTTACGAAAAAGTTCGTTACGAGAAAGTTCGTAGTATGCGGGTGGGGGGCGATACCATGTCATATAATCCCATGGAAAGATATCTGATTGTGGTCGACATGCAAA
>JAITMX010000007.1 GCA_031290775.1 Eubacteriales Family XIII. Incertae Sedis bacterium | reverse complement strand
CTATTGCAAGCCAATTGCCCGTCATTGCGATAATGGTGCTTCTCAAATCTCGCAGAGATTTGCAAGAAGACCTTATGCAACACTTTCCAAAATCTTTGATTTTGTGAAAGTGACTGAGGAAGCGCAGCGACTGCGGCAATCCATTATCCGCTGGATTGCTTCGCTTCGCTCGCAATGACGAAGCAAGTCTGAGCTGTTACAATAGAAATATGTTTTGTCGTGTATAACAGACAAAAGTATTGACATACATAATTTTGTCTGTTACGATTTAAAATAGAAAGTGGTGGCGATCATGATCAAACGTGAATCGTATATGCGGCGGATACGGGACTTCATTGACAAGGACGTGATCAAAATCATGACCGGAATCCGCAGGAGCGGCAAGTCGGTGATGCTTCAGCTCATTCAGGAAGAGCTGTTTGGCCGGGGCGTATCACAAGAGCGCGTCATGGCTCTCAATTTCGAGGATGCGGATATCGCCCCTTTGCGTGATGTTGCCGCATTGCATGGATATATCAAAAAACGGATTGGGAAAACAAGCAGCCGGACATATCTCTTTTTTGATGAAATCCAAGAGGTCGTGGGGTGGGAGCGTTGCGTCAATTCGTTGCGCGTGAAATTTGATGTCGATATATACGTGACGGGTTCCAACGCGAATTTGCTGTCAAAAGAGTACGCGACCTATCTTGGCGGCCGGTATGTGTCCTTTGTTATTTATCCGTTTTCGTTTTCCGAGTTTGTTGAAATGCGAAGCGGCATGACAGAGGGGCTTGATTACCCGCATGGCTACCCATATGATTATTCGCTATCGCGCCAAGATCTTGTCACCCGTTCATTTGGTGAATATGTGCAGTTTGGCGGCATGCCGTTCCTTGCAAACCTTGGCTACAAGCCTGAACCATCAAACCAATACTTGAAAGATTTATACAGCTCTGTCGTTTTGAAAGATATTGTCAAGCGGAACAATGTGAGGAACGTTGACTTGCTTGAACGAATCATCTCCTACGTGCTTTCGGGTATCGGCAGGACATTTTCCGCGCGAAGCATTTCGAACTATTTCAAAAGCGAAGGGAGAAATGTGCCAACCGAAACGGTATTGGGCTATTTGAAATATTGCGAGGATGCGTTTTTGCTTTACAAAGTCAGCAGAAACGACCTGAAAGGAAAGAAGATTCTGACCGTCAACCAAAAATATTATGCGGCCGACCATGGATTGTGCGGAGCAATCATCGGAAGTGCGAAACCCGATATCGAGCTCGTGCTCGAAAATATCGTCTATCTCGAACTGGCGCACAGGGGGTATGGCGTGACGGTGGGGAAATTCGGCGATTTGGAAGTGGATTTTATTGCGGTGCGCGGTGCGGAAACGTTGTACGTCCAGGTTGCGTATTTATTGGCCACGCCCGATGTCGTCACACGCGAATTTCGCGTTCTGGAATTGATCAAGGACAACTTTCCGAAATATGTAGTTTCGGCAGACGAATTCGACAGGAGCCAAAACGGAATCATTCATCAGAATATACGGACGTTTTTGCTTGCGGGAAGGCGATTTGAGGGATAGGCGCAAAACATTTGTTCGGTTTTGCCTTGTATGCCCCACCGTTTTGATTTACAATATTGATGTCGACAGGGTATGCGCTTGATTGCGATATGGCGGGTATTGTTGAGATGGCCGATAGAGCAAACACGGAGGTAGCAATGGCTTCCCAAAACGAAATCAAATTCATGGACTTGTTTTGCGGCATAGGCGGCATTCGGCTCGGCATGGAGAAAGCCGGGTTTGAGTGCGTCTTTTCGTGCGACATAAACGCCGAATGCCAACGCACATACAAAGAGAACTTCGGCGAAGTCCCGCAAGGGGATATAAGGGATGTATCGGAAAACGATGTGCCGGACTTCGATGTTTTATGCGCGGGTTTTCCCTGCCAGCCATTTAGCATATCGGGCAAGCAAAAGGGGTTTGCCGATGATAGAGGGACTCTGTTTTTTGAGATTTGCCGTTTTATTGAGAAAAAGACCCCTCGTGTAGTTTTCCTCGAGAATGTAAAGCACCTTATTCATCACGACAAAGGGAACACGCTTGAAACGATATTAAGCAAACTTAGGGTTATGGGATACACCCCTGAATGGCGGCTGCTCAATGCCGCTGATTATGGGATACCCCAAAACCGTGAGCGGATTATCATAATCGCTTCCAAAGAAAAGATATTTGATTTCACTGAAATCAAAAAAACCCCCCGCCGCGTCCTCAATGATTTTCTTGATACATCAGGGAAGTTTGAGTATCTTGAAGAAAAGGACTACACCCTCATTAAGAACCCGACAATGCAGAAAAAATCCGGGTTATGCTTCGTGGGGTATAGAAACAAGTCAATCCGCAAGGTTGGAGTCCGGCCGGGCACTGAACACCTTTCCCGCGTTCACAAACAGCCTAATCGAATTTACTCGGCAATGGGAATACACCCGACGCTGCCCTCTCAAGAAACGTCTGGGCGATTTTGGATATTGACATCGGATAATCGGGTGCGAAAACTCACGATTGACGAGTGTTTCCGAATAATGGGTTTTCCAAACGATTTTATCCGTCCATCGTCTGTCGGGGAGCAATACAAGCAGATTGGCAATTCCGTTTGCGTCCCTATGATAGGTGCGGTAGCCGAAACGCTAAAAGAACAATACTTTCAAAAGGGGGCAAGCTATAATGACTCACATTGAGCTGTTGCTACAGACCTATGAAGACGCATTAAAAATGGCATTTGAGGCAGACGCTGTTTTTGATTTTCTTGATGGCGAGGTCAAAAGCCACATTGACTTTATCGTTTCGCGTTCCGAATCCAACAAGGGGATGGCAACTGTTTTGACAACCTTGCTCGCACACAAGATGGTCGTGCCGGAGCAAGACATACGCTACCATCAGGCGGGTTTGGCTGGCGGCTTTGCCGGACGCGGGATTGACCAAAGCTATGTCACGCCTTTTATGAAAAACGTGTCATTCCCCTCTATGGCTGAATCCGGCTGGCTGACACGTTCGCTTGAGCAGGCACATCCATACGATTTAAGCTATCCGGGCAAAATTACACCCAAAGAAGCTAAGACGGCTTTCTTGACCATTATCGATAAAGTGCAAGTACACGGCGTTAGCGCAAACAATGTCTTGCTATATATGTTCGTACTGCTTATCAGACAGCGCGACAATATGAAAGTCGAGCTTGCGAAACCGCACAGCCTTTCCATTGACGCGATTATCAATCTGCTGCACAAGCATTTTACAGCTAAATATTCTTCCTCCGGCGCGTCGCGCTTGCCGACGTTGGCCATATATGCTGCTTATCAATGCATGATGTCGCAAGTGTCGCGCTATGCGGAGAAAACGCTTTGCCCGCTTGAAAGCCATAACTCGTCCGACACCCAATCTGGACGCATAGGCGATATTGACGTAAATAACGCCGACGGTTCAGCGTTTGAGGGCGTTGAGATTAAACACGAGATAGCAATAACCCGCAGCCTCGTTACCGATGCTTACGAAAAATTCAAAATCCATAATACAGACAGGTATTACCTGCTAACCACCGCCAATATGGATAATACAGACTTGGAAAGTATCAATGTCGAGATACAAAGATTGGCGAACATTCACGGCTGCCAAGTCATAGTGAACGGCGTTTACACGACATTGAAATACTATCTGCGCCTGTTGAATGACCCCGCCGAGTTCATTGACTGCTATGTCGAATGCATGAAAATCGATGAGACGATTAAGTTTCAGCACAAGACTATGTGGAACGAAATCGTCAGCGGAAATATTCAGGCAGGGCAATAATTTGGCTAATCCAATAACGTATATCCCAATAAACCCTTGAAAGGGCCTGATGGATAAGATGCGCAGCAAAAACCAAACGGCAGGGCAGTTGGCCTGCTTTGAGTACGGGGACGCCCCGTACGATATCCATTTGGAGATCAGGCAAGTCGGCGCGGATCTGCTCGCGGCCGTGACGGGCGGCAGCCGCCCGCACATCGGCGCGGTCTGCCTCGCGGAGCCGGCGGGCGCCAAACACCCGGTGACTGGGGAGGCAACAGGGGGGACAAAAGGGGACTGTTCATCTGTCCCGGCCTCGGCCGGGACAGATGAACAGTCCCCTTTTGTCTCCGTGCTTTCGGGGCAGGGCCACAAAGACGCTGTTTTGGCGGAGATGTTTGCATCGGCGCTGTGCAAAAAACACGGCGTGAATGTTTGCTGCACTGCGGGCGTCCATGTCGATGGTGCCACCCCGGACGAGATTGCGCTCATGACCGAAAATGCGAAAGCCTTGCTCATGGAAGCACTCGACGCGTACGTGTAAAGATGAAAAGAATCTACCTCCGCAGGCGCGGCAGCGGGCCCGATCTGCGGCCGCGTATCGGCAGGCCCCCTTCGAGATAGCTGCGGATAAAGAGGGCGTCCTCGTCCACGAGATCGTCCTCGCCCGCAAGCGTTTCGATATGGTGGCGAAATTCGTGCCGCAAGGTATGGCGCAATTCCTCTTTCATCTTTTCATCGGGGAGATGGCCGTGGATCCGCTCAAAACTGCCATAATAGATTTTGATGTAATTGCCCATCGCGCCGCCGTGATGGTATTCGCCGAGCGTATACAGGTCGCCGCCCCGCGAGTATTCGCTTTCCTTGGCATCCGGCAAGAGGACGATGCCGCCGTTCAGCTCCTTGAAAAAAACCTCCGGCAGCTCCTCCGCGAGCACGTCGAGCACGTCCTGCATTTCATCGATTGTCATCATTGCAGCTGTGTTTCCTTTTCTTTTTTTGTCCTTGCGCCCGCGGCGGCTCGGCCCGCGTGTTCCCGCGCCGCGCCCATCACCCCGGGGTCGATGCAAAAGCCATGCGCCTCGTCCGGGAACGCGCCGTTTTTTGTTTCTTCGAGATAGGCGCGGAAGCCGCCCTGCATCAGCGCGCCGACGTCGGCAAAGACCTTCGCGAACTTCGGCGATTTGCCGCCGTACATGGCGAGCATATCCTGATAGACGAGCACCTGCCCGTCCGTCCCCCCGCCCGCGCCGATTCCGATGGTCGGGATGGAGAGCAGGCCCGTGACGAGCGCCGCAAGCTCCGTCGGCACACATTCGAGCACGAGCGCGAAAGCGCCCGCGGCCTCGACGGCCAGCGCGTCGTCGATGAGGTTTACGGCGGTCTCATCGTCCTTGCCTTGCACTTTGAAGCCGCCGAAGGCGTTGACCGATTGCGGCGTCAGCCCCAGATGCGCCATCACGGGGATTTGCGCCTCCGTGATCGCCTTGATGTGCTGGCAGAAATTCCGCCCCCCTTCGAGCTTGACCGCCTGCGCGCGCCCTTCCTTGACAAGCCTTCCGGCGTTTGTGACCGCGTCGTACACGGAAGCCTGGTAGCTCATAAAGGGCATATCGGTCACGACGAGCGCGTTCTCCGTGCCGCGCGCGACGGCCCCGGAGTGGTGGATCATGTCCTCCATGGTCACGGAGAGCGTGTCAGGATAGCCGAGGACCGTGTTGCCGAGCGAATCGCCGACTAATAGGATCTCGATGCCGGCCGCGTCCATGAGTTTCGCGGTGGAATAGTCGTAAACGGTCAGCATCGCGATTTTGCCCCCTTCGGATTTTTGCCGTCTGACAGTGGTGACAGTATGTTTCATAATGATCTCCTTTCCTAAAGTCCGGGCGCCTTTGTCCCGGTACCTTGGCATTGTTGATAAGTTTGTAACAATTCAGACCCTTGCCGTCATTGCGAGCGAAGCGAAGCAATCCAGTGGTTCATGGATTGCTGCGGTCGCTACGCTCCCGCGCAATGACGGCATTCCGGCAAGCGTCTGAGCAGTTGCTAAGTTTATTGTATTTGCAATTTTTTTCAAAGTCAACGTTTGCATAGGCGCGAACTGTGTTATATAATCATCAGTAATTGTATATTACTACAGGAGGGAGAATGTCGAAAAAAATTCTGTTGATTGATGACAGCCCTTTTTTCAGAGGCCAGCTCAAGCTGTCGCTCAGCAAGGAATATGACGTAATCGAAGCAAGCACCGGCGCCGAGGGCCTCGACATGGTCATGCGCGAAAAGCCCGACCTTGTGCTGCTCGATATCGTCATGCCCGATTACAGCGGATTTGAGATTTGCCGTATCCTGCGCGAGTCCGAGAGCAACAACCTCATGCCGATCATCATGATCACGTCGCAGGACGCGCAGGAAGACGTCCTTGTCGGCCTGGAGCTCGGCGCGGACGATTATGTGAAAAAACCTTTCAACGAGCGTGAGCTGCTTTCACGCATCAAAAATATTTTTCGGCGCATCGACCGCAACCGCAACGCAAACCCGCTGACGGGGCTCAACGGCAATCTGGAGATACAGCGCGAGATCACAAGCCGCATCACGAAAGGGCTGAGCTTTGGCATTATCTATGTCGATCTTGACAATTTCAAGGCGTACAACGATGTCTACGGTTTTTCGAACGGTGACCGCATCATCATCCTGACGGCCGATATCCTGCGAGACCAGGTTGCGCTGTGGGGCAATTCCGACGACTTTGTCGGCCATATCGGGGGAGACGATTTCATCATGGTCACGACGCCGGACAAGTCGGTGAAGATTTGCGAAGATGTCATTGCGGAGTTCGACAACAAGGTTCTCAATTTCTACAACGAGGAGGACCGCAACCGAGGCTGCATCACGACGCAAAACCGGAAAGGCGAGATCGACACGTTCCCGCTCATGAGCATCTCCCTCGCGATCGTGACAAACGAGCGCCGGGAGCTCAACAGCGCGGTTGAGGTGGGCGACATCGCGGCCGAGGTCAAGAAGAAACTCAAAACGATGGCGGGGAGCAATTATTTCCTCGACCGGCGCACCGACGAACACATCACGTTCGAGGCGCCCGTCGGCAGTACAGGCTACTGACGGCAGACGGAGCATATGGGGTGAAGACAAAAGTAGGCATCGTATTCGGCGGCAGGTCGCGCGAACACGAAATATCCATACTGTCGGCGGCTTCCGTGATGGCGGCGATCGACCGCGAAAAATATGAGCCGCTGCCTTTTGCGATCGACAAAACGGGCGTATGGCATTTCGTCGAGACTGACCTTTCGGGGCTTTCCGCGCTGACGGATTCGAGGATAACCACGCTTTTTGATGGGGCGCGGCGCGTCACCGTCTCGGATTTTGATGCGATGACGGACTTCGCTTTCCCGCTTTTGCATGGGCCTTTCGGTGAGGACGGGACAATCCAAGGCCTGTTTGAAATGCTCGGCAAGCCTTACGCGGGCTGCGGGGTCGCGGCATCGGCGATCTCGATGGACAAGATATTTACAAAAGAGGTATGGATCAGGGCCGGGCTGCCGGTTTGCGGCCATACGTATACGACGCGGCACGCGTGCGCGGGAAACGCGGCTGCCGAAGCGGCCCGCATAGAGCGCGAGATTCCCTACCCGATTTTTGTGAAGCCGGCAAATATGGGGTCGTCCGTCGGCGTGAGCAAGGTGGCGGACCGCGCGGCGCTTGAGGCCGCGCTTGGGAAAGCGCTTGAGCACGACAAGCGCGTGATTGCGGAAGAAACTGTCTGCGGCAGGGAGCTTGAGGTGGGCCTTCTCGGCAACGGCCCGCCGAGCGTGTCCGCTGTAGGTGAAATATTGCCTCTTGCGGAGTATTATGATTATGACAGCAAGTACAGGGGGGGCGGCACAAAACTCGCCATCCCTGCGGATATCCCGGACAGCGTGCGCGCCGAGATCGAAGCGCTCGCCGTGCGGGCGTATCTGGCGCTCGACGGCGCGGGCTTTGCGCGCATCGACCTGTTTTATAACGAAAATGCCAGGAAAGTGTATTTCAGCGAGATGAACGCGATTCCGGGCTTTACGCAATATAGTATGTTTCCGCTTTTGTGGCGGGCGCGGGGCGTGGAATACGCCAAACTCATCGAAAGGATCATCGGGCTGGGCAATGAAAGACATCATTCTTCGCATCATCGGTAACCAGATTCGCGGCCTCGAAGGCAAGGCCGAGGGGGAGGACTCGATGGAGTTCATCACGGAAGGGCGTTTTGTCCGCAAGGGCGACGCGCTGTATTTGATTTATGAGGAGTCGGAGCTGTCTGGCATAGAGGGCTGCACGACGAGCCTGAAAGTGTCGGGGGGCAAAGTGCGCATGAAGCGCTACGGCGAGGAGGGCGGCATACAAACGGCGATGGAATTTGAAAAGGGGCAGAAGTTCACCGGCCTTTACGAGACGCCGTTTGGCTCGATAGAGCTCGAAGTGCTGACAAACGAGATCGACAACAGGCTTGAGCCGGGGGGCACGGGTACGCTTGGCATCGATTGCAGCGTGAGCTTGAAAGGCTTGACCGAAAGCAGGAACCTGCTGAAGTTTGAGATCATGTGATGAATAAAGAAATGGAAGTGGAAGTGAACGTGGAAGTGGATGTGAAAGTGGAAGTGAATGGAACGGATGAAGTGGGTGAAGAAAAAAAACGCGATGGCATTGCGCCGTGGCGCGGGCTGAGCACGGAGCATCTGATGGCCATGCGCGCGGAAGCCGCCGCAAAATACGAAACGCTGAAAGCGAAGGGGCTCAAGCTCGATCTCTCGCGGGGCAAGCCCTCGTCCGATGTTTTGGACCTGTCAAATGATTTGCTTGACGGCATAGATACTTACAATGCCGAGGACGGGACGGACATCCGCAACTACGGCGTCCTTGCCGGGCTGCCCGAGTGCAAGCGGCTTTTTTCGGACTTGCTCGGCATCCCGGCGGGCCGGATGATCGTCGGCGGCAACAGCAGCCTGACGCATATGTACAATACGATGGCGATGCTGTATCTCTTTGGCGCGGCCGGCGGCGCGGCGCAAGGCGGCGGCCCGTGGGGTTCGGCGGGCGGGGTAAAGTTTTTGTGCCCCTGCCCGGGCTACGACCGGCATTTTTCCGTAACGGAGGACTTCGGCGCGGAGATGGCCGTGGTGCCGCAGCTTGAGGACGGCCCCGATATGGACGCGGTGGAGGCGCTCGCCGCTTCCGACCCTGCGGTGAAAGGGATATGGATTATCCCGCTGTACTCCAATCCGACGGGCAGCGTCATCAGCGGGGAAAAGGCGGCGCGTCTGGCGTCGATGAAAACGGCGGCGCCCGACTTTCGCATCTTTTGGGACAATGCCTACGGCGTCCACCACCTCTGGGAGGAGCATACGGCGCCGGACATCCTGAAACTCTGCGAGGAGGCGGGCAACCCGGACCGCGCGTTTTATTTCTTCTCAACGTCCAAAATCAATTTCCCGGGCGCGGGCGTCGGCCTCGTCGCTTCAAGCGAAGCCAATGTCGAGCGCATGCTGTCGCATCTGAAGATGCAGACCATCGGATTTGACAAACTCATGCAGCTGAAAACCGTGAAATTTTTCGGCGGCAGCGCGGACAATATCCGCGCGCATATGAAAAAAATCGCCACGTTGCTGCGCCCCCGTTTCGACCTTGTGCTCGAAACGCTCGGCCGCGAGTTTGCCGGAACGGGCATCTTGGCTTGGATGCCCCCAAAGGGAGGGTATTTCGTTTCGATAGACACGCTGCCCGGCTGCGCAAAAGCCGTCGTCGCCATGGCGAAAGAGGCGGGCGTCACGCTCACGGGCGCGGGCGCCACCTACCCGTACAAAACGGACCCGAGGGACAGCAACATCCGCATTGCCCCGACCTACCCGGCGCTGCCCGAGCTTGGGCAGGCGATGGAGCTGCTCGCGCTCTGCATCAAACTCGTCAGCATCGACAAGCTGCTGGCAGGGCAACTGGCAGGGCGCTGAGCAAAAAAATGGCATTCTGCGGCGATTTGTGGTATAAATAAATACGTTGCTTTGCGGATGTAGTTCAATGGCAGAACACGAGCTTCCCAAGCTCGGAGCGAGGGTTCGATTCCCTTCATCCGCTCCATTGCACTCAGATTGAGTTGGCGTACAATTCCAACCATATTGAGGGCAACCGGCTGACCGATGAACAGACGCGGTATATTTATGAAACCTCGACAATCAGCACACTGCCGGGCGAAACGGCTTCTGTCAACGACATCACGGAAACCGTCAATCACTTTCGCTGTTTTGATTTCATGCTCAGCACAGCGGACAATGCTTTGAGTGAGGGCTTAAGGAAACGCTGATTAATTCGAGGCGCACGCCTTTGCTGCGTATATTGCCGCACTTCTTCGGCAAAAAGCCTCACAATACCACCAGTATTGCTGCGTTTTTTGCCTGTGAATTGCGG
>JAITMX010000175.1 GCA_031290775.1 Eubacteriales Family XIII. Incertae Sedis bacterium | reverse complement strand
TTGGCATTGGCTTTGATCTTCGTGATTTCGCCCGACTGCGAGATTGCCGCGCCGTCGGGATTGGCTGACGGCAGGAAATACACCTTGTATTCGGCGAGAACCGCGGATGCTTCAGGATCGCCTGTTTTCTGCTTCCGAAGCAGCTCCTCCAAAACATTCATGGTGGCGACCGACGCCAAGTATTCCCGCCCGTGGATGCCGCCGGTAAAAACGATGGCTTTGCTGCCCAAACCGATGACGGCATAGTGCAGGTCTCGCCCGCGGACGGTTGTTCCATATGTCCCAAGCTCAATTTGGCCTTTATATGTATCGGCGAGCTCCCGCAAATCTGTTTCCAAAACTTCGGGAGAATAATGGTAGCTGTATTCATCCACGAGTTCCGTGCCGAGCTCTGGTTCGGCGATTGCCTGAAAAGGCGGCTCGTCAGGCGGCTCTTCAACAATTTCGCCGGCGGCAGCCGGCTCTTCTTCCGCTGCCGGGACGGCATCAAGGGCCGCCGGGGTATCAGTAGCGGCATTTGGCGGCGCGATGTCATCGGGCGGCTTGCCGCAACCGCTCAAAACCAATGGCAATAGCAACAAAACTGCCGCAATCACTATAGCAAACCTTTTCTTTGGCGTGACAATCATTTTCCCTGCCCTTCCTTGTATTTCCTGATGCGCAGAAGGGGTTTGCATTGCGGTTGCCGCGCTGTGGTTTTGTCAAAACGTATACCTTTTGACAATTGCCGCAGATTTGGAATCATGCGGCCAAATGACCTTGTTTTGGCATAAAATCATGGTATAATTGGGTGAAATCAAGCAGAAATGAGGGTTTTTTGCAGAGGACGGCCTGCTGTCAAAAGGTATACGTTTTGGCAGCAGGCCGTCCTCTATTTTTTTGACGCAATGCGGTATTCCCGCAGCCTGCGGTAGAATGTCGTCTCGCTCATGTTGCAAAGCGCCAGCACTTCCGGCAATATCACTTCTTTCCGCTCCCACCTTTGGACAAGGCCGCCAAAGCCGTCAGGGCGGGCGATGGCCGGACGCCCGAACCGCACGCCTTTCGCCTTTGCGGCCGCGATGCCCTCCGCCTGCCGCTTTATGATATTCTCGCGCTCGCTCTGCGCCACGAAAGACAGTATCTGCAGGACGAGATCCGCAATGAATGTGCCCATGAGGTCTTTGCCCTGCCGCGTGTCGAGCAGAGGCAGGTCGAGCACAGCGATATCCGCCCCGATATCCTTCGTGATAAAACGCCACTGGTCTTGTATCTCCCTGTAATTGCGCCCGAGGCGGTCGATGCTCTTGATATAGAGCAGGTCGCCGGGCTGAAGACCTGACACGAGCTTTTGGTATTCCGGGCGCTGAAAATCCTTCCCCGATTGTTTCTCCGCAAACAGGTGGGTTTCGCAGACGCCGATTTCATTCATGGCGGCAAGCTGGCGATCCTCGTTCTGATCCACAGAGGAAACGCGGACATATCCGTAAGTTTGCATAACAATGCCCCTCTCTTTCCGTAACACCGGATTGCCGCCCTGCCTGCCAGGCGGCTTCTTTCCTACGGATAATATATCTGGCGGCCAGGCCATTCCCCTGTTCGGATTAGTGTTAAATCTATTCTGAAAACCAAAGCCGAAAAACATCGCCAGATATTAAAGATAGCGAAGTGGCGTAAGTGCATCCTATGCCCCTCCGAATCAAAAGATATATAACTTGGGTGCTGAAGGGAATGACGATGGAAACGGAAAAAGCAGAAATGAATGAGGAAGCTTCGCGGGCGATAGGGCAGAACGGGCAACAGCCCAATCTGCCTTGCGGAAACGGATATGGGCCAAGAGCGGGCATGCTCTGCGCCCGGACTCGCGGTTGCGATATCACCGTGTACTTTTCCGCCACGCCAAACGAAGGCGCGCCGGGCAGATTGTTTCGGGTAATGTCCGATTCATTTTCGCACATCGTATTTTCGTATAATTCTCGGATAATTCTTTGATTTCGGGCTTGCACGGCGCACATGGCATGGTGGATAATGAGTGCGCAGGGTTGCCTGCGCGTACCTTGACAATTGGTGGATATACGTCCCTATCCGATGCGGAGAAAGGATGTATATCATGACAGATCAAAAAAGAGTTTGCTGCTTGTACCGTGTATCAACGCTTGGGCAGGCAGATTCAAGCGAGCAGGATATCCCGATGCAGAAGCAGGCGTGCCATGAGTTCGCGGCGCAAAAACCTGACTGGGAGATTGTGAAAGAAATATCGGAAATCGGAGTGTCCGGGTTTAAGGTGTCGGCCAAAGACCGCGATGCCATCATTGAACTTCAGCGAGCCGCATTTCAAAAAGAATTCGATATCCTGCTGGTGTTCATGTTTGACCGCATCGGGCGCAAGGATGATGAGACACCGTTTGTTGTCAAATGGTTTTCAGATAACGGCATTGAAGTCTGGAGCGCCAAAGAGGGGCAACAGCGGTTTGACAGCCATGTGGACGACCTGCTCGTCTATATCCGCTTCTGGCAGGCCGCAGGAGAGAGCATCAAGACTTCAATAAGGACAAGCGCCGGTATGGCGACAATGGTGCACGAGGGTCATTTCAAGGGCGGGGCTGCACCGTTCGGATACAGGCTCGAACGCCTTGGGCGTGTCAACAAAAGAGGCCATGAGGTCTATGATCTTGTGATTGACGAAGTCGAAGCGGTTATTGTGCGGCTTGTCTTTGACAGGTATTCAAACGCTGGAATGGGAACCATGTCAATTGCAGCCTTTCTGCGAAATGAAGGCATCAAAAACCGGAGCGGAGAGTTTTTTGTATCACCGTCTATCCGCAATATGGTGGCGAATCCGGCATATCGCGGTGTGCTCAGGAGCGGCAAGGCAGAATCCAAGCCCTTTGGGCAATTGCGCATTATTGACGATGATACTTTTTTCCGTTCGCAGGGATTGATTGAGCAGCGCTCAAAAGCATATCGGGAAAGGTGTCGCCTGCCAAAGAAGACTTCGAATAATTGTTTGCTCACGGGTATCATTTTCTGCGGGACGTGCGGTGCGAAGCTGCAGACTTCTACTGCCGGCAAGAAGCGCGAGCGCTATATCGGTTGGGCTGAGATTTTCGATTTCTGCGATTTCTACGTCAGGCAAACAATCCTGAAACAGTTGATAGAAAAGGTGACTGTCACCGGAACTGGCGACAGGGCGCACTACAAGATTGACGTGGAGTTGACGTTGAGCATACAGCAGTATATGGAATTGGCCGATGCCGAGATTTCAGTGCCGATGTGACAGGCAGATCAACAAAAAAATTTAGGAACCTGCCAATTGCAGATTCCTAAATCTTTCCATTTTGGTGGAGAATAGGGGGATCGAACCCCTGACCTCGTGATTGCGAACCACGCGCTCTCCCAGCTGAGCTAATTCCCCTTGTTTTGTTGTCCGCCGATGCGGCGGTTGGCTTCGGCGATTTCTTCGGCTTCCTTTGCGCGCGCCCGTTCGGGTTTGTACTCCTCGCCCAAGAAAGCGGCTTGCTGCCGCAAGCGGTCATCAAGCAGGGCACGGTCTTTTTCGAGCTCGTCTTCGCTCATCTCGCTCTTGCCCTTGTCTTTGAGCGTGATGCGCAAGGCGATGACGACCATGATGACGAATACGGCAATCACGATCGGGAAGACGATGTTGGGGTCGGCTGAAGCGTCGTCCCCGAAGAGTACCTGGAAAGGGCCCTTGTCATTGTTCAGGATTTCGACCACAGCAACCTCCGTCTGCTCACGCCGTCAAATTTGATCGGCGATAGAAAGTATAGCATAAAAGATGGGGTCTTGCCAATAGAAAAATCGCATTCCGCAACGCCCATTCCGCAACATTCCGCAACGCCATTCCGCAACGCCAATGGCACGGAATCTGTAATTGCCCATCGGCGCCAAGCAAAAAACTTTTTGCCGAGATATTTATTTGCTGCAAAATAGGGTATGTTATATCGGTGTTGAAAAGAATTTGCGGGGAAAACGATATTTTTGTTTGCAGGAAGCAGTAAAACCGCGCTGCAATGTATCTGTAAATACTAGGATGCTTATTTTGCGGAGACAGTTTGCCTGCAATGGCAGTTGGGTTTCACACAGTCTGACGGAGTTTGTTCACACAGGGAGAGAAGATGGGTACAAAGAAGTTTGAAAATGCAAAAGCTATAGTTTTGAAGAAGCGCATGGCTGCCATATTGCTGGCGGCCGCGCTGGTTTTTTCCGTTGCCATACCGACGGTGTCGATGGCAGATTCTTCCAATGGGGGGGGGCTGACGCTTCCGGCCTGAATGCAGCCGCAGATGAAGCGGCGGGCGGCGATGCCGCCATAGACGGCGCTGGCGCGGGCGAAATTGCTGAAACTGCCGCGACCGGCCCGCCAATGGCGCCAATGGAGGGCATTTCTCTTTTGGAAGCGGATGATTTTGTTTTGTCCGCTGCCGTTGAGGGTTATATAGGCGGATATCCTTATGATATCAGCACGGGGACGGCGAGCATCAAGTTGACGGTGACCAACGATTCGGCTACCGAAATGCTGACAGGCATCAAGGTTTTGGTCACGCTGCCCGCCATGCTTGAGTTTCGCGGCACACCGACGAGCAGCGTCGCCGGCAGTTCGGTGACGGGTTGGACTTACGGCTCGAAAACGCTGACGCTCAATATCCCCAGCCTTGCGAAGGGCGTGTTTGAGTTTCGTTTCAATACCGCGGCCGTCATCGGCGCGAAAGCGGGCAGCGGCAGCATCAGCTTTGCCGGCAGCACGACCGGCACAGAGACAGCGAATACTGATCTGGGCTTTACCATCGCAAGCGACAACACCGACAAATTGGTAGACCTTGACCCGGATGTCTCCAAAGAGGATAAGGTCTGGGTTTTTTCCAACAACGGAAATGCCGCAAGCGTGGCGCTCAACAGGCGCGTTGCGCTCGGTACTACAAGTTCTTTCTATTTGGATTTGCGCGAAAAGGGCGGGACTGTCCCCACGGAAACAAAGAACAGCTTTGAGCATTTGATCTTTGAGGTAGAGGTCCAGCCGATCGTCCCTGATGGCGGCGGCGCCGTGATTGCGGACTCGGATCCCGCGTACCTGTCGCCGGAAACGATCATGAAGATGTTCAACTTCAAGCCTCAAAACGGCAGCGGAGATTTCAATTTCAACAATATAACATATAACCCCAGTATCGTTGCGACGGCAAACCCCACCAACGATGCGCCCCGCTATCAGGCGACGACTTCACGGAAAGACGCTGAGACATTCCGCTATGACATCACGCCCGCCGTCAATGGCGACGATATCTATCGGATGGTCCTTGCTTCCGAAGCGATCAACTGCGGCATCAGCGAGCTCAGCAGCGACAATATCGGCTATACCTACGCAGTAAAGGTGAAAGCGATCGACGTCCGCGACGACGGCAATGCCGGTACCGACGACGAGCATCTCTACACCGAGGAAACCTTCAGCGCCACCGTCACGGAGCCCGCGCTCAATGTGAGCTTCGGAATTTACAGAGGGCTAAATAATGCCCCCGCCGCGCTGCAAGGCGCCGGAAGCGCCGGAAGCGTCATTAACGCCGGGGACGACTACGTTTTGAAGATCGATGTAACCTCGGAGGGCAGCCCTCTCTACGACTTCTCCACGACCTTTGGCATCCCCGAGGGCGTGGCGATCGAACAGGTATGCGGCAGCGCCAGCACGTTCTTGATCACAGGGCTGTCGTACACGCTTTGGGACGATACCGCCGGAAGCACCGCCTCGAAATTGCCGGGTACTGACGCGTGGACCCTTCCCGAGAGTGTACGGGCTCAAATCAAATTCCTTACGGTCAAGTATGCCGACGTTCCCGGCGGTGTACTTTCTTCCAATCGCAATCTTGTCATTCAGGGCAAGGTCGGCGCGGGTGCGCAGGACGGGGCAAGACTTGCTTTCCCCATCACGGATTTCAGCTACCGCGTATATCCCGGCGGGGAATCGGGCAACGGCGGCGACAACCACTTGCTTCAAATCCCCTACACTTATCTGTCCGCGAACAAGAATTTCACGGACTACGAGGTCGTCTATACGGTCGGGGCTGTGATGCCGCTGCCGCTTCAAACGGCAGTCTACGAGGGGATCGCTATGCTTTCCGCCGCCGGCTATTTCTCCGGCGCCAAAGCGCCCGGACAGGCATGGAATACCGAAACGCGCTTTGCCGTGACGCAGGGGCAGCTCGACCGGCCTTTTGTTTTCTATATCATCCCCAATGAGCTATCCTATGCTGCGAATGCTCGAGGGCTTTATAGCACTCCCGAACTTTTTTACAATCAAAATAACCCAAGTACGCAGCAATACAGCGGATTTCGCCCCTTGGCGCCGAATCCTGTGGTTTCCGTGAGCGAAACAGACCTCGGAGGCGGGTACAAATTGGCGCTGTACACGGCGGCGCCGGGCGCCGTGCTCCGCGGCCTTGACAAAAGCGGCTTCAACGCGGAAATGATCCTCGTCCGCAACAACTATACGGTGAGCTCGTCCATCGCCGCAGGCGGCTATCCCATCTATGTGGGTATGGGTTCGCTCGCCGCCGATGTGCCGGCGGAGATCGCCCAAGGCGGCTCCGTGACGGATAATGCTGTCGATTGCGCTACGGTGGGAAATTTGGTCGAGGCCATTTTGGCTGATGGCATCGCGGACAGCTCTATTGTCGCGGACGCGGACGCTTTCAAAACGCTGCTCGGGATGGACGGCTCCGTGAGCAATCTGTATATGCAAAGAACGGGCTTCACCGTGAATGAGATCGCCGCGCGGGAGGGGACGGTGCAGGTGCGTCTTGCCGGTACGGACGAGAGCGCGTGGGCTTCGGGCGACAGCATCAATCCCATGGTCCCCGGTATTTCGGTGGACGTACGGCTCGGTTTTGCCAACCTCGGCACACAGCGGTTCAACGCGGGCGATCTTTCGCTGCTGATCCCTATGCCCTCGGTGGGCGACGTCAATCCGGGGGACGGGTCGGCTCGGGGTTCCCGGTTCAACATCGTGCCGCTTTCGAGCAGCGGCAATTTCAAGGTCTACATCAAGAACGCGGGCGGGACGCCGAATCTGCTTCCAAGCACCCAGTATCAATTGCAGTATTCGACGCAAAGCGATACCGACTATGGCGATACGTGGTCGGGTCTGCCTACGAGCCCCACGCGGTCGGTGAAGCTCACGCTGACGAGCACACCGCTCAAATCCGGCGAAACGGTGTATGTGCAGTTCACCGGCTATGCCCAAGTGACGAGTACGTATCCGCGGCCTTCGGCGGAACAGGATCCGCTCCCCGCCTATTCCACGATGGGCTACAGCGGCACGACGTCGATGGTGACTGCTGTGAGCGGCGAAACCGGAAAGGTCACGCTGCGTCTGGCGCCGACGCCGGAAAATGCCGGATATTTCAGCGGGCGCGTATATTTTGACCCCACGGGGGCGGGCAATACGATAGGGCAATACGTTCGCGACGCTTTGAGCGGCCTGCCCAATGTGACGCTTCGCCTGTGGAGAAGCACGAATGCCGCGGGGACGGAGTTTGCGCTTGTCGGGACGAAAGTCACCACATATGACATCGATACCTTGGGCAACGCGGGCAAATTCAATTTTGAGGATATCGCCTACGACAATGAGCATTATTACCGGCTTGAGATCGTCATGCCCGACGACGCGCATGTTTCGCCGATCACGGGCGAGAATCCGGGCAAGACGGCGGGGATGTACAAGATCATCGATGGGCATGTGTTTGTGGATTTCGGTACAAAGGGGACAGCGGCGGATCCAACGGCGATCTATCTGACCGACGACGTCGAACCCTCGTTTGACAATACCAATTCGGGGCAGACCTACGCGGATGGCATTGAGCTTCCATTCTACGCCACCACGCCTTTGGTAGGTACGACGCAGATGCTCAAGAACGCGGATGCCAAAGGCGACCTGATCGCGGACACTTCCGCGACGCCCTACGCCTATCTTGCGGGCTATACGGTGAAGCTGTATGCCGCGGGGGATACGAATACGCCGCTGCAAAACGGGGACGGGACGGACTATCTCGCAACTGTCGCGGCTGACGGCAGTTTTGCTTTCCAAGGCGGGCTCATGGTTGCAACCGGCGAATATATCCTCAAATTCACGGGGCCGAGCGGAAACGGCATCAATTATTCCGTTTATGATTCTGCGGCGGACGGAAACGGTATTGCGGCGTATATCGTGGCGGGAATCGGGACGGTCGTGGACGCGACCCATACGAATGTGCGGGCATATCCGAATATGCGCTATACCGATACGGCTCTGCCGACGCTGACGCGCACGGACACGTCGGACGTACTGAATCCCGCAACGCCTCTCACGTTCACCTATGCGGACGCGCATACGCCGCTCGACCAGGGCGATGTGTCCGTGACGATCGCGCGGGACGACCTGTCCACGACGGGAACTGTTGAAACCTTGCCGGTGTCAGGCGGCGTCAGCATCACGTCGGCGCGCGTCCTGCCGGGAGGCAGCGGGAGCATATCCATCGATCCGACTTCGGCGGGCTTCCCGACGGCAAACGCGTATACGGTGAACATTACGGTAACAGATAAAGCGGGGAATGTTTCGGCTGCGTACAGCTATGTTTTCACGAAAACGGCTATGACGGTGACCTTTGACGGCAATGGCGGGGGTACGCCTTCGCCCGCATCCAAGACCGTGCAGTACGGCTCGGCCTACGGAGGTCTTGCCGCGGCAAGCCGCACGGGATACGACTTTGCCGGTTGGTATACGCTGCAGGTAGGCGGGGATTTGGCAGAGGCAACGACATCTGTGTCCGCGACGTAAAACCACACGCTGTACGCGCACTGGACGGCGATCGTCTATACGCTGGACTACGATCTGAACGATTCGACCGGCCCATCCTCCGCGAGCCGGAACGGCGGGGCGGCGGCAGGCCCTGTCGCCTACGGCGCGCGCCTTGACAGCGCCGCGCACTATGCCGCCAACACCTCCGGGGCGACTGTGCCTACGCGCACAGGCTATGACTTCGGCGGGTGGCATCTCGAATCGGC
>JAITMX010000078.1 GCA_031290775.1 Eubacteriales Family XIII. Incertae Sedis bacterium | reverse complement strand
ACGCACTCTCACCTGTCGAGATTGAAACGGACGCAGATGTGATCTCGCTGATACTTGCGATAGATGACCGTGTCGGAATCACCTTTGACGGCAAAAAAGACAGCAAGGGCAAGATTGATACCAAGACCCTTACAATTCGCATAGACGATCTATTTGTGAACGATGCCCTCGCCAGATACGGCAATGCCAAGAATCATCTTGCCAAGTTAAAAGGGACTGCTGTAACGAAAAAAGATAAGAAGGAGCACGCAGCTCAGATTGCCGGTTTCGAGGAAGCCTTAAGTCTCAAAAAGCTAAACCTCATCGATACAAACAAAGTCATCGGCAAAAACAAGACCGGCGTCACAATCAAAATCGCTCAATCACGTACAGGGCAAAGTAAATAGTATAAGGAGACATTATCATGGCAAAAATCACAGCGGATAGATTCGAAAGAATTGATCAGAACAATTACAGAGTACAAGATCCAGTCGACGCTTCGTACTCAACTTTTATCGAAAATGGAGATAAACTATTTCAAATAGTTACGTATGGATCCTCGACTCGAGAGGTAAAAGGTGTAGTGTCACAATCAATACGCTTTGATAAAGCAATGGCTAAACAACTCGTAGAACTACTCACTAAAGAGTTTTCGCTTTAGGTCTCCGAAAAAGAAATAGTTGCAAAATAGTAGCGGAGCAAGAAAAACCCCTTTGAAATGCTGTATTTCCAAGGGGGTTCAGGTTTCTAAAAGCTATTCCCACTCAATCGTCCCGGGCGGTTTGCTGGTCAGATCATACAGCACCCTATTCACTCCCCCCACCTCATTCACAATCCGATTTGCGATGGTCTCCAGCACCTCATACGGCAGCCGCGCCCAATCGGACGTCATGCCGTCCACCGAAGTCACGGCACGGATGCCCACCGCATAGTCATATGTCCGGCTATCGCCCATCACGCCGACGCTGCGGATGTTCGGGAGCACCGTGAAATACTGCCAGACAGGGATTCCCGGCGCTTCTCCTGATGCCGCACGCCCCAACCGTATCCCCGGCGCTTCCCCAATCGCCGCGCCGCCCGGCCTTTTCCCCGCCGCCGCGCCGCGCCCCTCATAATCCCGTATGCCGGTCAACGCAAACAGCCCTTCGTTGTACGCATCGATCTCCTCGCGCAGGATCGCGTCAGACTCGCGGATGATCTCCAGTTTTTCCGGCGTTACCGCGCCGAGGCAGCGGATGGCAAGGCCTGGGCCCGGGAAGGGCTGGCGCCAGACGAGCTCCGGCGCGATGCCCAGCTCTTCGCCGACCGCCCGCACCTCGTCCTTAAACAATAGGCGCAGGGGCTCCAAAAGCTTCATATCCATTTCCTCGGGTAGGCCGCCCACGTTGTGGTGCGATTTGATGACAGCCGCCCCGCCGCCCCCGCCGCCGCTTTCCACGACATCGGGATAGATCGTGCCTTGAAGCAGATAGTCGAAGTCGCCCCTTTCGGCGCCAAGCCTTTTGGCCTCTTCCTCAAAGACCGCGATGAATTCATTGCCGATGATTTTGCGCTTTTGTTCGGGCTCCTCGATGCCCGATAATTTTTTCAGAAAGCGCCCGGCCGCGTCGACCCGGCGGATATCCATATTGAACTGCCTGCCGTAGACCTCCATGACCTGATCGCCCTCATCCTTGCGCAGCAGGCCGTGATCGACAAAGATACAGGTCAGATTGTCCCCAATCGCGCGGTGCGTCAGCACAGCCGCAACCGAGGAATCGACGCCGCCGGACAGTGCGCAAAGCACACGGCTTTCGCCGACCGTGGCGAGGATTTCGCCAATCTTTTCGCGCACAAAGTTTTCCATCGTCCAGCCGCCGTCAAGGCCGCAGACGCGGTACAAAAAATTCCTCAAAAGCTGCTGGCCAAACGGCGTGTGGTGCACCTCGGGATGGAACTGCACCCCATAGAGCCGACGCGCCCGGTCCTCCAGCGCCGCGGCCGGGCAATTGTCCGTATGCGCCGTGACGATGAAACCCTCGGGTGCTGCGGCCACATAGTCCGTATGGCTCATCCAGCAATACTGCTCCCCTGAAATCCCATAGAATAATTCGCTCGGAAAGATGTCCGTGCCGTCTTCGCCTGGTTCGCGGTTGCTTTCCTGCAAACCGGCGCCATAGGGGTCGTCGATATGAAGCCTCACGCGGCCGTATTCCTTGAAATCCGGGCTGACGACCTGCCCGCCGAGCGTGTGCGCCATCAACTGGGCGCCATAGCAGATGCCAAGCGTCGGGATGCCCGTTTCAAAAAATTCGCGCGGCAGGCCCGGCGCGCCGGCTTCATAGACGCTCGAAGGGCCGCCCGTAAATATGACGCCCTGCGGCTTGCCGTCCCCGGATTTTGCCGCCGTGAGGCGCTCCATGCACCTCTGAAAAGGCACGATCTCGCAATAGACGTTTGCCTCCCGCACGCGCCGCGCAATCAACTGGTTGTACTGCCCGCCAAAATCAACGACCCAAACGCTGCCCGTTTTCAATTTCTCCCACATTCCCTTCTCAGCCGCCCAGGCTTACCGTTTTTATCGTTTCCCATTGCCGCCATCCCGTTTCCATCCATTTGCTATACGCCGCGACCCGCACACTGCTCATCCGCGATCCACACGCCTTTCCCCCTCATCAATCCACGCGCCGCTATCTACCGCGCCGCACCGCATCGCCTCTATCGCACAAGCCCCGGCGCCTGGTCCTTCAAAATCACATCATGCGCGCCGCCCTCCACAATGCTCGTCGCGCTCACGAGCGTGAGTTTCGCCCGCTCCTGCAGCTCGCGGATCGAAAGCACGCCGCAGCTGCACATCGTGCTGCGCACCTTGGCGAGCGTCGAATTTACGCCGTCCTTCAGGCTGCCCGCGTACGGCACATAGCTGTCGACGCCCTCTTCAAACGAAAGCTTTTCGCCCTCGCCGAGATCGTAGCGCTGCCAATTGCGCGCGCGGCCCGAGCCTTCGCCCCAATATTCCTTCACATAGTTGCCGCTCACGTTCAGCTTGGCCGACGGGCTCTCGTCAAAACGCGCAAAATACCGGCCGAGCATCATAAAATCCGCGCCCATCGCGAGCGCGATCGTCATATGGTAATCGTAAACGATGCCGCCGTCGCTGCAAATCGGCACATAGATTCCCGTTTTTTTATAATAATCGTTTCGCGCCGCGACGACGTCCATGACCGCCGAGGCCTGGCCGCGCCCAATCCCCTTTTGCTCGCGCGTGATGCAGATGGAGCCGCCCCCGATTCCGACCTTCACAAAGTCCGCCCCCTTCTTCGCGAGAAATTCAAAGCCCTCTTTGTCAACAACATTGCCGGCGCCGATTTTGACAGCATCCCCGTACTCGGCGCGCGCGTATTCGAGCGTCCGCGCCTGCCACTCCGTGAAACCCTCGCTCGAGTCGACGCAGATCACGTCGGCGCCCGCCTCGACAAGGGCCGGTATCCGCTCTCCATAGTCCCGCGTATTGACGCCCGCCCCGACGATATAGCGTTTTTGATCGTCCAAAAGCTCGTTGGGGTTTTCTTTGTGGCTGTCATAATCCTTGCGGAAAACAAAATACGTGAGCCTGCCCTGCTTGTCGATGATGGGCAGCTGGTTGAGTTTGTGGTCCCAAAGGATGTCGTTTGCCTCTGACAGCGAGATGCCGTCCTCCCCGTAAATGAGATCCGCAAACGGCGTCATAAATTCGCTGACCTTCATGCCTTCCGGCGTACGGCTGACGCGGTAGTCGCGGCTCGTGACGATGCCGACAATCCTGCCGTCCGGCGTCCCGTCCTCGGTCACCGCCACCGTGCTGTGCCCGTTTGCCTCCTTGAGCTCGATGACGTCGGCGAGCGTTTGGTCGGGCCGGACATTGGAATCGGAACGCACGAAACCCGCCTTGTGGTCTTTGACGCGGCGCACCATCCCGGCTTGGCTTTCGATGCTTTGCGAACCAAAGATAAAGGATATCCCGCCTTCTTTCGCAAGCGCGACCGCCATACGGTCGTCTGAAACTGCCTGCATGACGGCGGACGCCATCGGCACGTTGGCCCGCAGCGCCGGCGTTTCGCCTTCCCGGTATTTGACGATCGGCGTCGACAGATCGACGTTTGACGGGATGCAATCGGCCGAGCTGTAACCCGGAACGAGCAAAAATTCATTGAATGTCCTTGAAGAATCATCGAAATAATACGCCATACTTCCCTCTCATCCGGAAACCTATTGCGGTTTCGCCCTCGTAATCACAGTTTCGCCCGTGATGCGCGAACCTTTCGGCACGCTTGCCGTAATGAACGCGTTGGAACCGATCACGCTGCCCTCTCCGATGACCGTGTCGCCGCCGAGGATCGAAGCGCCGCTGTAGATCGTCACGTTGTCCTCGATGTCGGGGTGCCGCTTGTTGCCCGAGAGCTTGCGGCCGCCCTTTGTCGAGTGCGCGCCGAGCGTCACGCCCTGATATATTTTCACATTATTGCCGATCACGGCCGTTTCGCCGACCACGATGCCAGTGCCGTGATCCAGAAAAAAGCAATTCCCTACCGTCGCGCCCGGATGGATGTCGATTCCGGTCTTGCCGTGCGCGTATTCTGTCATCAATCTCGGGATGAGCGGCACGGCAAGTTCCCAAAGCACGTGCGCGAGGCGAAACACCGTGATGGCAAAGATACCGGGATAGGACAAAATGATCTCGCCGATATTTGTTGCCGCCGGATCCCCGTCAAACGAGGCCTCCACATCATGGGCGAGCGTCATGCGCGTACCCGACAGCCGCTTCAAAAACTCGTCCGTCGTCCGCGCCGCCTTGATATGGGCGTTTTCCGCGCCGTCGCCCGAGTCGTCCGTGTGCCGGTAGGCGCGCTCGATCTGAATCGACAAGTCGTGCCGCACCTGCGCAAGCATATCGCGCACATAGGACTCTTTCGTGTATTCGCACATATTGCCGTTGTCAAAAAATCCGGGATACATCAGCTCGCGCAGATTTTCGATCACGCCGACGACGACATTGGTATCGATATGAACGCGGCGGCCGATGCGGATAATATCGGGAAACTCGCCATAACTCGCAAGCATCGCGTCCACCACGAACTGTATTTCTTTTTCTCTCTCATCATATCGCATTTTTATAGCTCCTTTTTTACGCCCTCGCGGTGTGTTGCACCAAAATGACGAACAGCGCCACACTGATGCTTTTGGGCAGGTAATACGGGTAGTCAAACCGGTTGGTCTTGATGATTCGCTCCTCGGCGCCGGTCATTCGCTTGATGGCATCGTCATCGAAAGCGCCTGCCGCGTCGAGGTCGATACACTCGATCTCCCGGTCGGCAGGCACTCCGTATTCGGAAAGGAACCTGTGTATATCCTCGATCGTTTTAAACGGTTGGCCAAACTGCATCTCCATCACGCTCTTTTTGAACGCAAATTTTTTTTCATTCAGATAGGATTCCATATCCGCGACAGAAAACTTGTTGCCATCGTCTATGGCCGCAAGCGGCCCTATCGTATCAGGCCTGCCATGCATGAATATGAGCATACGGCGCTTTGCAAGCGGCGCCACGCTGTCAAGCAATTTTCTTGACAGTCCAAAAAAACTCATCAGCACGACATCCCAGCTCTCGCCTGAAATCTCATCCGGGGCTGCCAATCTCGGCCTGATTTTGTCGGCAACATAACGGCTTGTCTGAAAGACGTCACCCAGATTATACGACAAATCACCAATTGCGACGCTGTCATTGTCGATTGCGTCAATACTCGCAACCATGGGCGCCAGATACGCATCGATGAGCCCCGGCCCGCAACCGATGTCGGCCAATGTCCAGCGCTCGTCAAGATACGGCTCGGCAAGTACGGAAAGCTTTTTGTGAAAAGCCGTGTACTCGCTGGCTCGCTTAAGATTTTCTATTTTTTCGGGCGTCCAAACGTAATTCACATCAGTTCCTTTGCGCACTTAAAACTTAGAAAAATGATACCATAAAGGTCATGCATTTGCCACATAGCCGAAATTCAATGCGCACGATTGACTTTCTTGCCTGTAACAGCTCAGACTTGCTTCGTCATTGCGAGCGAAGCGAAGCAATCCAGCGGATAATGGATTGCCGCGGTCGCTACGCTCCCTCGCAATGACGGGCAATTGGCTTGCAATAGCATGGT
>JAITMX010000025.1 GCA_031290775.1 Eubacteriales Family XIII. Incertae Sedis bacterium | reverse complement strand
GACGGGACCGGCGCCGCCCCCAGAAAACACCAACGGGTGCTTGTCGAGGGCAAGAGGATTCTTGCCGTCGGTGGCAGGGCAAGCATCCCAAAGGATGCCTCCATCATTGATATCGCGGGCAAGACCCTGATGCCGGGCCTATGGGAAGGGCATGCCCATTTCGGCGGCCAGCCCGTGGGCGGCCTCAAGAGCAGGGGGCAAACCGGAGATTTCAAAGATATGCGCAATTTGTCCCTGCAATACGGGGTCACCAGCACGCGTAGCTTCGGCGATTACCAGGCCGACACACTTCAGGTCCGCGACATGATCAACTGCGGGGAGCTGCGCGGCCCGAGGCTGTTCTGTTCCGGCAAGACTTTTTGCCGCGCCGACAGCCACCCTGCCTGCACGGGCTGGGCCGGCAAGGAGGAGATTAAGAAAAACTGCGGCTATATCCCCGGCTCCCCGGAAGAGGCCCGGGCAATGGTCCGCGATGGCGCAGCCGCGGGCCTGGATTTTTTCAAGATTATCATTTCCAGCGGCCACCTTTCCGTGTACCCTGCGGCGCTTCCGGTCATCGAGCCGGAGATCGTCGAGGCGATTGTCGATGAAGCCCACAAGCACGGCAAGCCTGTCGCCTGCCACGTCGATACGCTCGAGCAGGCCCAATTGGCCGTCGACCGCGATGCGGACGAGATCCACCACCTGATCGCCGAAGGGAGCCGCAATTCGGAGCTTCCCGAATACGAGCCTCTTTTCCGGGATATGTGCAGGAAAAACACGTGGCTCGTCCCTACGGTCGCGATCGGATACAAAAATGAGCCCCACCGGATTGCCAAGGGCGCTTCCGGGGGCAGCGCCGACCACAAGGCGCCGATCTTTCGGCTGGCCTACGAATACGGCGTCCGTTTCGCCGAAGGCTCCGATGCCGGCATCGCCGTCATGAACTTGGGCGTCTCCACGCACGACGAGATCATCCACATGGTCGAGACGGTTGGCATGGCCCCGCTGGAGGCGATTCGGTGCGCCACAAGCAGCTGCGCTGAAACCATGGGGATGCAGAACGAGTCCGGAATCATCAAGTCCGGCGCGTATGCGGACATTCTGATTCTTGACAAAGACCCTTCCGCAGACATCAGGAACATTTCTTCGGTCAACAGCGTCTTGCGCGAGGGCATTGTGGTTTATGGCGAGGGCGCGGCATGGGCCGAAGCATATACCCCAAATCCCGATTGGCCCGAATACTCGTTATGGTAACGCCTCTAAAAGCTTGAAAGGAAACAATATGAAAAACAATGCGATTCCGACAGTCAGCCTGAACAACGGCGGCCAAATCCCGGCTTTGGGCTACGGCGTTGCCGGCCTCAACAAGGGGGACATCCTGAACCGGGCGATTGAGATCACCTTGGAAGAAGGATACCGGATGTTTGACAATGCGCCGTTTTACGGCAACGAGGCCGAAGTGGGCGCGGCGCTCCGGTCGAGCGGCGTCAAGCGGGAGGAGCTGTTCATCAGCACAAAACTCCCCAACGACTGCCATGCTTATGACGACGCGCTGCGGGCCTTTCACAAAAGCCGCACGGCCATGGGGCTGGATTACTTGGATATGTACCTGATCCACCACCCCATGCCGCTGCGGGGCAAGTTTTGCGAGGCGTGGAAGGCTTTGGAAAAGCTCTATGAAGAAGGCCTCGTCCGGACCATCGGCATTTCCAATTTCAAGGAACGCCACATCGAGCAAATCCTCGCGACGTGCAAAGTCAAGCCGATGGTCAACGAACTGGAATGCAATCCTTATTTCACGATTGCCCCACTTCGCAAATACTGCGACGAGCATGAGATCCGGGTCGTCACCTGGTTTCCTTTGGGAGGCCCGGTCGTCCCGCCGCCGCCGATCCCCCCAAGGCCGCCGGGCTTCAAGATTCTGACGGAGGACGGGACGCTGAAGGACATCGGCGCCAAATACGGGAAAACGCCGGCACAGGTGGCGCTGCGGTGGGCGGTGGATTCCGGCATGATCCCGATACCAAAGTCCGGCAAGCCCGGACGCATCAAGGAAAATGCCTTGATTTTCGATTTTTGCCTCACGGCCGAGGAGCTGGGCCGGATTGAGGCTTTGGACCAAGACAGGCGGCTCGGCCCCGATCCGGATATATACGATGACGACGCGGCCGTCGCGATGGACGTCTGACGCATCATCAACCAGCGTTTTCTAAGATCAAAACGAAAGAAAGGGAAAGACAGTGTGAATAATTAAGTGTTTTAAGAATGATTCATGGAGAAATTTGCGCGGTCGTATGCCGACCGCAGGGAGGTACAAAATGCCAAATCAAGAAGACGAACTTTATTGGGAAAATTTGAATGACGACGAATGGAACAAGCGGCTCAGCGAGCGGATTGACGTATTCAACGAGGGGCGGGGCGAGATTCAGATGCCGCCGCCGCCGCACAAGATCGCCCGCGGCGAGTATGAGCGCGGCATCAACCACAAGGTCGTGACCGAGGACTTGATCCGGCACCTCGCCGACGCGATCGGCGACCCAAACCCCATTTGGCGCGACCCGGCCTATGCGGCCGCCACCCGCTGGGGCGGCATCGTCGCGCCGCCGCTCTACGACACCGTCATCGCCTTTGGCTCCGCTTTCGGCGACCGCCTGAGGATACCCGGCGTTTCCCGCCTGAACGGCGGCTACAAGCATATCTATTACAAACCCATCCGCCCGGGCGACATTTTTGCAATCTATGACAAATACGAGGGCATTGAGGAAAAGCGCGTCGAGGGCAAGCCATACAGAATGTTTGTCGAGAGCTGCCCCCGTTATTATATCAATCAAAGAAATGAAGTCGCCGCCGTCGCCGTCAGCCGGAGCATCTATATGGGCACGCCGCCCGGAAAACGCGGCAAGGACAAACAAACCAAGATGTACCAGGACAAGCAGCGGCATGTCTACAGCGAGGAAGAGCTGGACATGATCCACCGCGCCTATGACGACCAATTGGACGGCGCAAACCGCCGGGGCGCAAAGACGCTTTACTGGGAGGAGGTCGCCGCGGGCGAGGCGATACCGACCGTCATCAAGGGCCCTGTCGATGTCTGCGATGCCTGCGCCCGCACAATGGTAAGCTGCTACGCCTACGCTTTTGCCATCAAGTGGTCGGCCATGCGGGACCACCTGCAGCACCACCCGATCGACCCGGACACGGGCGAGTATATGTTTCTGCGCGACTGGCACTACACGGACCACGCGGCCCAAATCAGGGGCTACCCTTTTGCCAACTCCGCCGGCGCGCAAAACGAAATGATGCTGGTCCACGCGGTGACGGACTGGATGGGCGACGACGGCTTTGTGGTGTCCATGGATTCCCAGACGCGGCGCATGCTTTTCTTTGGGGACATGACGTTTGTCAAAGGCGAGATCGTGAAGAAATACATCGAGGACGGCGAGCATCTCGTATTGCTGAACGTCTGGGGCGAAAACCAGGATGGCGTCGTCCACACCAAAGCCGATTTCGTCGTGAAGCTCGCGGCAAAAGGCGCCTATGACAAAGCGCTCTGATTGCGCTATGGCGGCATAAAAAACTAACAAGCGCGGGAACGCGGCACGCCCATCGTAGCTGCCGCGTCCCCGCGTTTTCTATGCGAACCTTCGCATCATTAAAGAAGCGGATAAAAACTTATTCATCAGTTCCCGTCATCCATAGCGGTATAATACGGAGCATCAGACAAGGCAATGATGTCCTCATCCTTTGCAATCGGAAACCCATTGATGTCCCGCACCTTATCAATGTCCGCTTTTGTCAGTTTGCGCTTCTCCATTAAGATTGCTCCTCATCGCTCGTCAATTGCGCAACAGCCGTTGCAAAATTGCTGTCCTCCTGTCTTCGCAGTATATCGTTGCCAATCTGCCAATACATCAGGTTTTTCTCTGCATTTGCATGATACAGAACCCTGAAACGAGTATCCCTGACCCTGCTGATTATCGCATCGC
>JAITMX010000152.1 GCA_031290775.1 Eubacteriales Family XIII. Incertae Sedis bacterium | reverse complement strand
GAAAGTGTTGCATAAGGTCTTCTTGCCTTTTTTCCACCCGCTTCAGCGGGTAATGGAAAAACGGACAGCGGAGGTGCAAAACACTTCGTGTTTTGAGAAGCACCATTATCGCAATGACGACGCTTTATCAAGGGTCTAAACCGTCGCATTTATTGTGATATTTCACAAAATAAGTTATAATTCATTGTTGACATTCACAAATATTGGTGTTAAAAGTGTAGTAGCTTCTATTTAGATTGCAGGATATGCAGGATGGAGGAACTACGATGGCAAAATTCATAACGGCACGCGAAGCGGCCAAACTGATTCCGGACGGCGCGACGGTAGGCTTGTGCGGGGACGGGCTAAACGGCTGGCCGGAAGAGATCGCATTGGAAATCGCCGCGAATTTTCAGGAACAGGGGCATCCGAGGGCGCTCAATCTGAAACAAGGCAGCGCCTTGGGCGACTGGAAAGAGCGTGGCGTCACGCGCCTTGGCCTGCCAGGACTGGTTTCAAAATGGACTGCCGCCCATGTCGGCAACGCGTTTGCGCTGAACGAGCTTGCCCTTGCAAACAAGATCGCGTGCCATTGGCTGCCGCTTGGCGTCGCGCTGGGGCTGTGGCGCGAAATCGCCGCCGGGCGGGAGGGCTTGATGACCAAAGTCGGGCTCGGCACCTTTGTCGACCCCCGGCTCGGAGGCGGCAAGATGACAGATATCACAAAGGAAGAAATTGTGGAGCTTCGGGAAATGAACGGGGAAGAGTTTCTGTTTTTCAAGGGCTTCCCGGTTGACGTCGCGCTGATCCGCGGCACGAGCGCGGACGCAAACGGCAACATCAGCATGGAGAAGGACGGCTTTGTCAACGAGGGGCTGGAGCTTGCAATGGCGGCGCACAACACCGGCGGGATTGTGGTCGTGCAGGTTGAGCGCCTGGCGGCGGCAGGCACGCTTTATGCAAAGAGCGTGCGGATTCCCGGCATCCTTGTCGATTATGTCGTCGAGGCGACGAAGCCGGAGGCTTGCTGGCAGACCGGCGGCAAATTTTACGAACCGTCCTTTTCAGGCGAAATCATCCGCCCGCTCGAAACGCTTCCGCCACTTGCGCTTGACGAGCGCAAGTGCATCGCGCGCAGATGCGCGCTGGAGCTTCGCCCCGGCAACATCGTCAATCTCGGCGTCGGGGTCCCGACGGACGTCGCTTCCGTCATCGCGGAGGAAGGCCTCGCGGACCAGATCGTGCTGACGAGCGAGACAGGCACCGTCGGCGGCGTGCCGGCGCCCCTGCCCAACTTCGGCAACGCGTACAACCCCTGGGCGCTCATCGAAAACATCTCCATGTTCGACTTCATCGACGGCGGCGGGCTCGACGTGACCTGCCTCGGGCTTGCGCAAGCGGATGCGGAAGGCAACATCAACGTCAGCAAATTCGGAAAGAGGCTTTTTGGCCCGGGCGGCTTCATCAACATTACAAAGAAGACAAAACGGATTATTTTCGCCGGCACGTTCATGAACAAGGCGGAGGTCGCCGTGAGGGATGGGCGCGTGACGGTGCTCAAGGAAGGCACGCAAAAGAAATTTGTCGGCCATGTGGAGCAAATCACCTTCGCGGGGCAGTACGCGGATCCGGGCCAGACGGTTCTCTACGTCACGGAGCGCTGCGTCTTCCGCCTCATCGGCGGCAAGATGACGCTAGTTGAGATCGCGCCGGGCATCGACCTGCAGCGGGACATCCTGTCCCAGATGGATTTCCTGCCGGCCGTTTCAAAAGAGCTGAAACTGATGGAGGAAGGGATTTTCCATGAAGAATGGCACGAGCAATGGCGCGGGTCTTGCGAGGAAATCGCGTGAGCGGGCCGTTTTTTGAAACACAGCATGAATTAGTCCGAAAATTGGCAAGGGATTTTGCGGAGCGCGAACTCGCCCCTACGGCGCAGGAGTTTGACGAAACAGAAACGTTCCCGGCCGAGCTTTACAAACTGATGGGGCGCGCCGGGTTTTTCGGGATCAAAATCCCAAGGGAATACGGGGGCGCGGGCGCCGATACGCGGGCCTATGCCCTCACGATGGAGGAGCTGAGCCGCGGCAACGTGTGCGCGGGCGTGCTCGTCTCCGGCGCCAATTCGCTCGGCACCGCGCCGCTGCTGCTCGTCGGGACTGAAGAGCAAAAACGCAAATACCTGCCGGAAATCGCATCGGGGGAAAGCTTTATGGCTTTTGGACTGACTGAGCCCGATGCGGGTTCCGACGCCGGCTCGATGAAAATGCGGGCAAGCGAAGACGGCGGCAGTTACATTTTGAATGGGACAAAAACCTTCATCACGGGCGCGCCCTTCGCAAAGTGGATTACGGTTTTCGCGAAGACAAACCCCGCGAAAGGCGCAAAAGGGATTACAAGCTTTTTCGTGGATATGGACGCGCCGGGCGTTTCGCTCGGCCGCAACGAACACAAAATGGGGCAGCGCGCAATCCCCACATCCGACGTGATCCTCGAAGATGTCCGCGTGCCGAAAAGCGCGATTCTCGGGGAAATCGACAAGGGCTTTGTCACGGCGATGCGGACGCTCTCCGTCGGGCGGATCGGCGTCGCTTCCCAGGCGCTCGGCGTCGCGCAAAACGCGGTCGATCTCGCAATCCCCTACATGAAAAGCCGCAAGCAGTTCGGCAAAACGCTTTCCGCGTTCCAGGGGCTGCAGTTCATGCTCGCGGAAATGGAAACGAAACTCAACGCCGCCAGGCTGCTCATCTACCATGCCGCGTACGAGATGGACATGGGGCGTGACGCGACGAAGGCCGCCTCGATGGCAAAATATTACGCAACCGAAGCTTGCCTCGAAATCGTAAACGGCGCCCTGCAGATGTTCGGCGGCTACGGCTATTCGCGCGACTATCCGATTGAGCGCCTGTACCGCGACGCGCGCGTGATGACGATCTATGAGGGGACGACGCAGGTGCAGCAAATGGTCATCTCGGGCCAATTGCTAAGATAGCGCAAAACTGGTATGATTGCCTCAATGGATTCAACGCCTTCGTACAAAAAAGCATTCGCATTGGCGGTCGCGGTCGTCATGATGCTCTGCCTCGGGCTGCTCTACGCATGGTCTATTTTCGTCGTGCCGCTCGAATCCGAATTTGGGTGGACACGCGACAAAACGTCGATGACCTTTATGATTTCGATTATTTGCTTCTGTTTCGGCGGCGTGTTTTCCGGCAACCGCGTCAGCAAAGGCCGGGGCGGCTCAAAACTGCTTTTTTTGGCGGCCGCGCTGATGGTCGCCGGGTTTGTCTTGGCGAGCCGGACGGAATTTTTGATTCAGTTCTATGTTTTTTACGGGGTGTTTTCCGGCTTTGGCGTCGGCATTGCGTACAATTCCGTGATCAGCTCGATCACCAAGCATTTTCCGGGCAAGACCGGCGCGATATCCGGGCTGCTCATGGTTGGCTTCGGCATGGGCGCGATGGTTTTCGGCGTGCTTTGCGCAAATCTGATCGAACTGCTCGGGTGGCGCCCCGTGTTCGTTCTTGTCGGCGCCTTTTTTGGGGTCGTGTTTGTCCTCGGGACAATCGTCATCTACAATGTTTTCGGAAAAATCCGGACGGGCGCGGATGCGGGTGAAACGGGTGGGCCGAAATCGGAAAAAGAAAACCTGCCGGGGCTGACGCTCGCGCAGGCGGTACGCCGCGTCGACTTCTGGCTCGTTTTTTGCTGGATTTTCCTTTGCGGCACTTGCGGCTTGGCGCTGATCGGGCATGTTTCGCCCGCTGTCCAGGATATGGGCGCGCCTCGGGAGCTTGCGGCCGTCTTTGCCGGCATCGTTTCGGTTTTCAACGGCGTCGGGCGCGTCCTCGCGGGCTCGCTCATAGACCGGTTCGGTTACATCAAAATCGCGTTCTGCGTCAGCTTCCTTATGGTGGTTGCCGTCGCCCTGCTGCTGCTCTCGACGGGCACGGGGAGCCTTGGCCTCTTTTTCGCCACGTGCTGCCTGACAGGGCTCGCCTTTTCGGCCTTGCCCGTGTCCAGCACAACCTTCTGCATGAGCCGATACGGCCCGCGCGATTTTTCGCAAAATTTTGCGGTGATGAACCTCAATTTGGTCGTGCAGGCGATTCTCGGCAGCGGGATTTTCAGCATTTTCCTGACGCGCACGGGCGGGGGGTACGCGCACGGCTTCTTCTATCTGATCCCCTTCGCGGCCCTCGGCGTCGTATTCTGCTGCCTGATTGCGAACAGCCTGAAACGCAACCCTGAAAAAACGTGGCGAGTGTGACGTTTTAGGCCTACGGCAAAATCCCCGGCGCCTTTCGGCGGCCGGGGATTTTGTTTCATTTTGACAGTCTTGCGGTCTTGCGGTTCAGATATACAATCCGCAGCCGCTGCTATCTATTCGTTCTTCCCCCCTTGCCCGCGCTTCTTGTCGACGGCTTTGCCGCCGAGAATGGCGATCGCGCAAAGGATGACCATCAAAATCGTCAGATACAGCGGTACCGCTACATTTGGGCTCATTCTCTTACCTCCTTTTTCCGTCGCCTACCAAGGTTTTTGCCCGGGGTTGGAGACTCTCCAGATGAGATAGCAAACGGTCGTGCAGACGTATCCGGCGATGATCTGAAAGGCAATCAACTGTACTACCCACATAAGCCACACCTCCTATTC
>JAITMX010000143.1 GCA_031290775.1 Eubacteriales Family XIII. Incertae Sedis bacterium | reverse complement strand
TTTCGGCTGACAAGGCGCAAAACGTAGCCGTACTGGTAGTACGGCGAGGCTTTGCAACGCAGTCAGGCGGAAAAAAGACAAACCAAATGTCCAATTTATTTCTCACCGCTTCCTTAGGGTGTGAACTGTAACCCCACCCCAGATGGCCTACCCAAATTTGTCAGCTCTGTTTCTGAACACTTCCTATACAATATGATATTATTGTAAGGGAAGCAAAAGGAAACGGAGGGCAGCGGAAAAAAATATGCAATACATCAGCACCAAGGGGGACAGTGAACCTATAAGCGCCGCGCGCGCCATCATACGCGGGCTCGCGCCTGACTGCGGCCTTTACGTGCCACAGGCATTGCCTCCCCTGCCCTGTCAACCAAAAGAATTGACAGGAATCCCGTACAAAACCGTGGCCGAAAAGATCCTCGGCGCTTTCTTCGCAGACTTTTCGAAAGAGGAGCTTGCCGTCTGCGCGGATGGCGCCTACGATGCAAAGTTCGATGTGCCTGCCATCGCACCGTTGGCCAAAACGGACAAGGCCTACTTTCTGGAGCTCTGGCACGGAAGCACGGCGGCCTTCAAAGACATGGCGCTTTCGATCCTGCCACGGCTGCTGGCTGCGGCTGTCCGAAAAGAAGGCGAAGGGAAAAAGATCGCTATTTTGACGGCGACGTCGGGCGATACGGGCAAGGCCGCGCTTGCGGGCTTTGCGGATGTACCCGGCACGGAGATCATCGTCTTTTATCCGAAAGGCGGCGTGAGCGCCATACAGGAAAGGCAGATGCTCACGCAGGCTGGCGGCAATACTCATGTCATTGGTATCCGCGGCAATTTCGATGATGCGCAGGCCGGCGTCAAGGCTGTCTTTGGAGACACGGCTTTTGCGGCGGATCTGGCCGCGCAAAATGTGAGGCTTTCGTCCGCAAACTCGATCAATATCGGCCGCCTTGTCCCGCAAGTCGCCTATTATGTATACGCGTACGCAAGGCTGCTCGCATGCGGCGAGATTGCGGACGGCGAGCGGATCAACATCTGCGTACCGACAGGCAACTTCGGCAACATCCTTTCGGCCTGGTACGCCAAGCAAATGGGGCTGCCGGTTGCGCGGCTCATCTGCGCCTCCAACGAAAACAAAGTCCTCACGGACTTTATCGCGACGGGCGTTTACGACGCGCGGCGTGAGTTTATACTGACGAGCTCGCCGTCGATGGACATCCTTGTTTCGAGCAATCTGGAGCGTCTGCTATGGCATCTTTCGGGTGGCGACGGCGCACGGATTGCGGCGCTCATGAACGCGCTTGGCAGCGAGGGCGTTTACGATGCCGGAGCCGCGATCAAGGAAAGCTTGCACGAATTTCACGGCGGTTTCGCAGATACGGCGAAGGCGCACTCGGCTCTTGCAGCGCTTTGGCAGGAGGAGAAATACCTCATCGACACACACACGGCCGTGGCATATTCCGTCTATCTGGACTATTTGTCGCAGACAGGCGACCGGGCAAAAACAGTGATTGCGTCAACGGCAAGCCCCTACAAGTTTGCCGGCAGCGTCGCGGGCGCCCTCGGCATAGCGCCGGGTGAAAACGAGTTTCGCACCATCGAAAACCTCAGCGCGGCAACGGGCATGCCGATACCCAAAGGGCTGCGCGGGCTTGATGCAAAACCCATACGGCACACCGCCGTCTGCGGCAAGGCAGATATCAAAACCGCAGTCTCGTCTGTGCTGCTTGATCACAATGTTTGAAATCGTATGCAAGGAATTGACGCCCGCGCGAAAGAAAGAGCTCGCGGGCAACGAGGTATCGCCCATCGGCAAGCCTTTCAGGCTCGTGCTCGCGGTGGGTGGCGCCTATCTGTTTTATTACGGCACAAGCGGCGAAGCGCCATCGGGGTTTCAGAGCGCAGCGACGGCCTTTGTCGTCATCGGCATCGCCGCTGTCCTGCTGGCGATTTTTTCCCAAAAGATCATAGAGGGCAGGTATTTTGCCAAGGCAACCAAGGCGGGCTGCTTTCCTGTGGGCGTGACGGCAGATGACGCAGGCGTGGCGATATCGCACGCGGGCAACGTAGGCACACACCGGACATTTTCATTTTCCGAGATCGGGAAAGTCGAAGAAGTTGGCACATATTTCAGGCTGGGCTTGCTGCGCGGCGAAGCGCCGGGGGTCTTTCTGTACAAAGAAGACTTCGCGCAAGGAGAGCCCGAAGCCTTCGCGTCTTTCATCGCTTCAAAAAAAGCCGCCGAGGCAAAATAAGGCCACGAGGCAAATGTACGCCTCAGAGCCCGCGGTACTGCTCGCGGCTGTATTGGTAGACCTCGCCGTAAAACGCGTCATATACTTCGCGGCTCGGCGCATAAATCGTGACGATGGCCCCGGCGCCGGGATTGGCGTGCGCACCGTATCTGTCCACATATTCGCGCGCTTTTTCGCGAATCTGTTTTTCCGTCGTCTTTGGATCGTAAAAGAAGTAGTCGTCAGGCCTCGTAAACTCGACCGTCAGCCGATCGCCGTAGTTTTTGACGATGCCCCCGATGTCGTTGATCGACTGGATCTCGACGCCGTCTACGCCGATGTCGTCCACGAGGAAAGGGATCAAGTCTTCGACCAATCCGCAATTGTGCGAAAAAGGAATCGCGCCCGCCTCACGCACTGCCTTGAAAAAACGGCGGGTCGGGGGCAAAAGCGTTTCCTTGAAAAGATCCGTCGAAAAAAACGGCGCGCGCGCCGTACCCCAGTCGTCATGGTAGATCACCACATCATAATGATGCACCTCATTCATCCGCAGAAAGACCTCGATCTCAAAATCGGCAAGCGCTTCAAGAAATTCACGGGTTTCCGCCGGCTTCGTGATCATATCGACCAAAGCGTTTTCAAAACCGAGCAACGCGTGCAGGCGCTGAAAGATGCCCCCGTTCATGCGCGTGACCAAGGCGCGGTTTTCATCGCGGGCAAAATCCGCCGCCCCCGCCGTCCAGTCAAGCCCTTTCAAATCCGGGAAGATTACTTTGCCCTTCCAGTCATCGACCGTATCGATGACGGCCCCCACAGGCGTACACGAATCCTGCGCTTCGGAGTACTTGCGGTAGACGCCAAACCAATCCGTATGGTCATGCCTCGGCGGCGTAGGCTGATCCTCATTTGGCCCAGCCGGCCCCATCTGGAGGCTCTCCTCAAAATTTGGCATCCATAGCGGCTTCTCGTGCCGCAGCATCCGCAAAAAGTTTTCGCGTTCCGAAATCGGATAGTCGCGCCGGATTTTGGGGAAAGACTCCGGCATGGCCGGGATTTGGATATCAGAAATATTGCCCATGGTTTACCCCTATTTTTTCGTGATTTCGATATAGCCATCGTCCGCGTTGACGAGGACCCTGTCACCGGTCTTGATCAAGGGCACCGGATCCGTTTCAAAATCCGTCATCGACGGCACCCTTGCGCACATGACGCAGGCGATGCTGAGCGTATTGCCCTCCGTGTGGACGAATGCGGCGGGCAGCTTCCCCCGGCCATATCCCATGAACCCGCCCGAACCGCGCGGCGATGGGAATACCAGCACCTTCCCCTCATAGGGGATCTTGAAAAGCGGGTGGTTGCGTTCCGTCGTATAGCCTTTTGCCGGATCGACATTGTCAAAGCCCTCCAGCGGGATCGGGGAAACCAGCGCCTCCGCTTCGGCAATCCCCGGCCATTCCGCCCGCCCTTTGATCCTGATCTTTTCGCCCATATCCTTACCTCCACTCCCCATGCCACCTGCCGGCCAGCGCAGCGTCGATGCAATCGTCCTGCGTGCCGTAGAAAACGTCGAGCGTGTTGTCTTCGTCCGGAAAGAGGCCGGAAATATAATAAGCCTGCTTTGCCGCGTCGACGGCGAGCGCGTGGACGCCATCCGGAATCCCGCCGATCGCGCCCGGGCAGGTGCCGCTCAAAAACGTCGCGCCGGCGTCCTCAAAAATCTTTCGGTATCCAAGCTGCTCCGCCTGATGGTAAAGCGTCGGGACCGTCATGATCCAAAACGGCACTTTGCTCTTCCGCCCCTCCAATTTGCGCGCGATTTTTTCAAGATCGACCAAGTTGAGATGCGGGCAGCCAAGCGAAACCATCTCGACGCTGTCGCCCTTGTGGTAATTGAGTTTTTCATATGTGCGCTTTAGCCACGCGTCGTCGATCATGACTTCCCGCTTCGGCTTTTTGCCGCCGAGCGCAAACTCAAGCGTCGGCGCTTCCGGCGTCGAACCCGGCACGTGGTACATCGCGATGCTTCCGCCTGTGTTTGCCGCCGTATTGAATTTTTGATACTGCGTCGTCGTAGGCTTGCCCGTATGGATCAAGGCCGGGACGGCAAGCCGGCACTCTTCGCCGACCGCAAACCCAAGCACGTCCCATTCGATATCCGTCTGTATTTTGCGTTCCGTATCGATCACGACCGTCGCATAGCGGTTTTCCGTGATATGCATCCCATAATAAGGCGCCTTCCCGAGAAACGCCGACGCGAAGCTGCCATCGATGTTGGAGCGCCCGCCAAGTACCGCGTTGCAGTAGGGCACAGCGGAGCTTTCGTTCCAAGCGCAGTGCTGGCCCGGCGTCGGCCAATAGGAAGCCGCCAGATAGATCGCGCACGAATAGGTTGTGATCAGCCCCATCCGGATGTACAGCTCCATCCATTCGCGCTGCATCGCGCGTTCATGGTAATCCGGTTCGTCATGGGGCGCGTAGCCGCTGGCTTCCCATCCGTCGACAAACGTGCCGCCGTAACACGGGCCCTTGTTCGCAAACGTGGGCAGCGCGAAATGCGCGCCGTCCGCCGCAATCTTGCGAAGCTCCTCAATCGGAAACTCGTAGTGCGGCACCATCGCCGTAAACGGAACATGAAAATCGGCAGTCCCGTCAAGCTCGACGAGCCGTTCCGCGCCCGCAACCCCTGACATCTCCACGAGATATTCCATGCACAGGCGCGGCACAAACCCCTTTTCGCCCGCAAGCATCCGCTTTTCTTCATCTGTCAGATACATCGGCCATTCTCTCCTTTCGCTTCCTCCCTACTTCGCAATCAAGCTCGGAAGCCATTCGCTGAGCCACGGGACATAGGTGACCAACAGCAGCACCGGAATCCCCGCCAGAAACAGGTATGGCATCAGCGGTTTCAACAGATCGCCCACGCTGCACTTTGCCATGCGCGCGGATATAAACAGGTTTCCGGCCATCGGCGGTGTGATGACGCCGATCCCGATCGAAACAAACAGCATGACGCCCAGCTGGATGTCGCCCACGCCGATCAGCCTGGCCGTCGGAATCAGGAGCGGCGTAATGACGACGATAATCACGGGCGGGGAAATGAAGCAGCCCGCAATGATAAAGATGATGTCGATGAACAGCAAAATCAAAAGCGGGTTGTCCGTCACGCCGATCAGGCCTTCCGCGATCTTGGTCGGCATCTGCTCAAGCAGCAGGATGCGGTTGAACACAGCCGAAGTCGCGATGATCAGCATGATGACGCCAACGTCCTTGGATGTGTCGGTAAACGTCTGCCATGTCCTTCTCACGCTCATCGCGTGGAACAGGATCAACCCGGCGACGATCGCGTACAGGCAGCCGATGCCGCCGGCTTCCGTCGCCGTGAACAGCCCGCTGTAAATACCGCCGAGGATGACAATCGGCATGATCAAGGCCGGGATCGCCTTGTACGTCGATTGGCCCAATTCCCTGCCCCAAGAAAGCCCGCTCTCCTCGCGTTTTTGAATCATCAGCTTTGTTTCCGGATCCGCTTTTTCCGGATGGAAATATTTCACATGCATGACCCGGTTGATAACCATAATGAGCGCCGCCCAGATGACGCCCGGGATCACGGTTGACAGGAAAAGCTGGGCAATTGACGCGTTTGATACCGTAGCATACAGGATCGCGTTGGAATTTGGCGGGATCATGAACCCCAGCGGCGCCGCCACGGCGAGCACCACGCCGATATACCGCTTGTCCCAACCCATTTTCAGCATCGGCGGGAACATGATTGCGCCCACAGCGTTTGCGGTTGCAATGTCGGAGCCTGTGATAGTCCCGAAAAACGCGGCCGCCACAACGATCGCGCACGCCATGCCGCCTTTCACCTTTCGGACCATGACTTCCGCAAGCATGACCAAGCGCTGGGCAATCGAGGTTTCCACCATGAGCCGGCCCGCAAGAATAAACAGCGGGATCGCCAGATATGCGTAGGCGTTTGCCGCGTTGAACGAGGTCGTGACGACGGCGCCGAGGCTTTGGTGCGTGATGAGCAGGTAGAAAAGGCTGCCCCAAAGAAAGGAATACGCGACAGGGACGCCGCAAAACATGATGGCGACGATCAGCACGCAGGAAACGGCAAGCTCAATCATGCGGCATCCCCCCCTTTGCGCCCGATTTCGCGGAAATGGTTTGCTTCGCGCGCCAAGATCGCAATCTCATAGACCGTCAGAAACAGGCAGGCGACAAAGGTCAGACCAACCATGATCCAGATCGGCACTTTCAGCGCAAAAGTCGCCTGCCCGACCGTATACACATAGACCGTATATTTCCAGGAGAGCCAAGTATAAAGCCCGATGCAGGAGACGGAAAACAGCGAACAAATCATATTGATGGCAGACCGGACATAGGGATTTTTGATCCCATTCACGATCAAGTCGATTTTGATCTGCCCCTCTTTCGGATCTCGGGAGCAAATGACAGCGCCAAGCCAAATCGCGATCATCATGAAATAGGTCGGCAATTCCTCGAACCCCATTGAGGACGACCGGAACACAAACCGCATAATCACGACCATGGTGACAATGGCAAAAATCAGAAACGTCATCGCCGCCGAAACATAATCGACAAAGCGATACATTGCCTTGTCGGCAATTCGCAGGAATTTTTTCATGGCATTACGATTCCTTATCGGTTCCTTGCAGATAGTACACCCGCCGCCTGCCTGTCAAAAATAAGCGGCGGGTGCAAGCATGTCAAGCGGTCAAGCTATTGTCAACTATCGCAGCCTGAAATATGCTACTGGCCGGCCGCGACCGCCGCCATATACTCTTCGTAGAAATCCGCGCCGACGATCGTCTTGTAGGTCTCGATCAGGCCATCGCTGTAATCGACCCATGCCTGGCGCTGCTCGTCGGTCGGGATGGTGACGGTGATCCCTTTCTCTTCAAGCTCCGTATCGGCTTTTGCCTGGTCTGCCGCCTGCTCTTTGGACTCAAGCGCCGCAGCTTCCCACGCCGCCTTTGTCACGGCTTCCTGCAGCTCCGGCGTCAGGGCGTTCCATGCCTTGTCGCTGACGACATACACCGCCGAGTTTGCCCACTGCCAATTGAGATCCGTGAAGTATTGGATGACTTCGTAATATTTCAGGACCATCATGACCGTGTTCGCGTTTTCAAACCCATCCACGGCGCCGGTTTCCATGCCGGTGTAGATGTCCATCGCCGACATCATCTGGGTCTGCGTCAGGCCGTCCCAAAAAGCGCGGACCAGCTCGGATTCATAGACGCGCGTCTTGACGCCTTTGACGTCTGCGGGCGTCAGCACTTCTTTCTTGGAGTTGCCGTAGCCGCGGAACGCGCCCGCGCCCTCCGCCGTCAGATGCATGCCGTTTTCTTCAAACAGTTTCGAGGTGAGATTGAAGATCTCGCCGTTGCCGCCCGCGATCGCCTTCTCAACCTGCGCGAGGTCATCCCATACGAACGGGATGGAGAACGCGTTGAAACGCGGATCCGACGTGCTCATCGGCATGCCGACAAACATTTCGATCTCGCCCATCGAGCATTGCTCCAGCAGTTGGGGGTTGGCGCCAAGCGTGCCGCCGTAATGCACGACGATCTCGATCTGCCCGTTCGTGTATTCCTTGACCTTTTCCGCAAGCAAGGCCAGGGCGTGCCCTTCCGCGTTGTACGTGTCCGAAACCGCCGGGTCTGTGTTGATTGTGCCGAGGTTCCATGTGATGGTCTCCACAGGCGCCGCGGGCTCTTCCGCCGGCTCCGGCGCCGGTGCAGGATCCGCCGGCGCCGGCGCCTCGCTGCTGCCGCCTCCCGTGCCTGAGCCGCACGCCGCCAGCACGAAAGCCAGCAACACGCACAACAGGGCGGCAATGATTGCTCTCATAGATTTTTTCTTCATGAACTCTCCTCCTCGCAAAACTTGTGAAAACATTTCGCCGCAAAAACAAAATGGCCCTTTTGCGGCACGGCCAAAACGAAGCCGTTTTCCTTTGGGGAAGCGCTGATTAACGCTTCCTTTGGGCATTATATCCGATAGCGGCAGCCCAAATCAAGCAATCGGGCATTTTGCAGATATGGCTTTCTCGTCCATGCGATTACGTGAATGTATCATTTTTTGCCAACCTGCGGCCTGGATGCGGCCGCTCAAATTTCGCCATGAATCATTACTGGAAACATAATTATTCACACTCCATTGATTATGTTATCATAAAACCATGTATAGCATTACTTTTCAGCAAATAGAGACATTTTTGACCATCGCCAAATATATGAATTTGTCGAGGGCCGCAGAGGCCATGTATATTTCACAGCCCGCGCTCAGCAAAACACTGCAACGGCTTGAGGAGCGCATCGGCATCCGCCTTTTCCTGCGCGGCAACTCGGGCGTCGTGCTCACGCCCGAGGGCGCTTATCTCTACAAGACGCTGGAGCCGCTTTACGCGAGCCTCAACGAGACGATCGACACAGCACAGGCCATTTCGAGCAAGCCGTCGAGAACGCTCCGCATCGTACAGCCCCCGGTTTACGATGTCGCCGTGATCTTTGAGGAAGCGAAAGACGGCATACGCCGTTTTGCCGCAGAGCATCCGGGTATCGTACTGACCGAGTCGCTCTGTGAATTCAAAGAGCTTCGCAACGCGATCGAATACAGCACAGCTGACATCGCGATCATCTACGACTTTGTGCTTGGGCAAATGAAAAATGTTTCTTACAAACGCATCACGGAATTTTCCATGTATCTGGCAATATCGTCAAAACATCCGTTGGCGAAAGGGGACAAGCTGCCCTCGATCAAGGCGCTTGCAAGCGAGGTGTTTTATCGGGTCGGCTATCTTGACGATGAGGCCTCGCGCGAGATTTACAAAGGTGAATGCGAAGAGCTCGGATTTGCCCCGGAGCAATTTGTGTTTGTTTCCAATGTGCAAACGCTCGTGCATGCGATACGCGAAATGAAAGGCGTGAGCATCTGCGGCAGATTCAACTATTTCGGCCAGGAGGGCGATGTCAAATACTATCCGCTGCCGCCGTTCAAAGAAAAGAAATATGTCGTCGCGGCCTGGCAGGCCGACAGGCTTACGGCAGAGGCGAAGCTGTTCGTCAATATGTTGCCCGGAGATGTGAAATCAGCCTGAATGAAGCTTGACGGCTCGTAGATCAAACCGCTTTCACGATGCGGTCGCGGCCGGAAAGGTCGCGGTAGACTTCGGTGTCCGCAAATCCGGCGGCCGCAAAAATCGCCGTGGCTTCCGCCGCCTGATCGCAACCGATTTCGGCAAGCACAAGGCCGCCCGGCCGCAGATAGGGCCTCGCGCCCGCAGCAATCCTGCGATAAAAATCGAGGCCGTCCGCGCCGCCGTCTAACGCGAGCATAGGCTCGTGCCCTGCAATCTCGCGCTGCAGGCCCGCAAGCTCGCCTGTCCGGATATAGGGCGGATTTGTCACGATCAGGCCGTATTTTTTTCCGAACGCGCCGCGTTTGAGCGCACCGAAAAGATCGCTTTGCATGAACTCGATGCGCCCGGAGACGCCAAGCTTTGCCGCGTTTTGTTTCGCGACGCCAAGCGCCTGCGCCGAAATATCCGCAGCCGTGTATTTGAATCCGGGGCAGGCCTTCGCGAGGCTGACGGCGAGCGCGCCGCTGCCCGTGCAAAGGTCGAGCACGGCCTTTGCGCTTTCGTGCGTTTTCAAATATGCGATGGCTTTTTCTGCGAGCGCTTCGGTCTCGGGACGCGGGATCAGGACAGAGGGGTCAACAAAAAACCTGTGCCCCATGAAAACCTGTTCCCCCATGATGTATTGCAGCGGCTCGCCTGCCGCGCGGCGGTTCACAAGGTCGAAGTAGCGTTCGCTGTGGCCGTCGCCTACCTCATGAGTCCAGTTCATAAAGATCTTTTTTTTGTCGAAACCGATCTCAAAGCCGAGCAAGGCTTCGGCATCAATGGAAAAATTTTCCACACCGGAGTTTTCCAATATCCTTTCCCCGATCGGGATGATTTCTTTGATCGTCAGGCCCATTGCATCCTGTCTTAAAATCCCTCAAGCGCGCTCTGGAATTCGAGCGATTCTTCTTCAGGAAGCAGCCTGCCGTCGCTGCCGCAAAAGCCTTCGATGACCGGTGTTTCTTTCGGCACGAGGACGGCTTTCAGCGCGGCGATCGCAACTTCGAGCTGGGGCTCGCCGGGGTTTCGCGTTGTAAGCTGTTGAAGCAAAAGGCCCGGGACGCTCAATATCTTGACGAGCGCCGAATCGTTTTGGCCGGCATAGCGGAGCAGCTCGTACGACAAGCCTGCGATGAGCGGTATGAAGACGATGCGCGACGCGATGCGCACGGCAAGATTGGGCCAGCCCATCAACGAAAAGAGCAGCAACGCGATGATCATCACGAACATGAGAAAACTCGTGCCGCAACGCGGGTGCAGCGTTTCAAAACGCGCCGCATTTGCGGGCGTCAGCGGCAGGCCGCTTTCAAAGCAGTGGATGGTCTTGTGTTCGGCGCCGTGATACTCAAAGGTGGTCTGGATGTCTTTCATGCGCGAGATGACTGCAATATAGATGACGAAGAGCACGATGCGCAGTACGCCCTCGAATACGTTGAGCACAATGGCGTTGTCCGTATACGTACCGAGAAAGTTCACGACAATGGTCGGCACGATGATGAAGATGCCGACAACAAAAGCGATGGCGAGCGCAACGGAGAGCGCGATCATCACGCCGAATGGGATGCCGCCCGCGTCTGCCTCCGCCCCGCCTTCCGCTTTGGCTTCCCCCCCGCCCGCCACGCCTTCCCCGTCTTCCTCAAAAAACTTTTCGAGAACCTCGGCCGAGTAAATGAGCGTCTGCATGCCTGTCATCAGCGTCGTGACAAAGATGTACACGCCGCGCACGATCGGGATGCCGGCAGCCTTGTGGCGCTCGGGGAGCTTTTCGGTTTTGATGTACAGGCGATCCTTGTTCCCGCGCACGACAACGGCCGTACGATCCTCGCCTTTCATCATAATGCCTTCGAGTACCGACTGCCCGCCGATTTTTGTCGGGCACGCGCCCTTGATAAAAATCTTTTTGAAATCCATATATTACTTCCCTGGTGGGGCAATCATCCTTTGGGTCAGTCGCCGGCGTTTTCGAGCTTTTTGCGAATAATCTGGATGAAGTCGCGGTTGTTGCGCGTCTTGGACACGAGGTCGATGATGATCTCCGTGACTTCCTGCGTCCCGAAATTGGACATCGCGCGGCGCATGAGCCAAACAGCGTCGAGCTCGTCTTTTTCCATGAGCAGGTCTTCGCGGCGCGTACCCGACTTGTTGAGGTTGATTGCCGGGAAGATGCGTTTTTCGGAAAGTTTGCGGTCCAAATGGAGCTCCATATTGCCCGTGCCTTTGAACTCCTCAAAGATAACCTCGTCCATGCGGCTGCCCGTTTCAATAAGGGCCGTCGCGAGTATCGTGATGCTGCCGCCCTCCTCGATGTTGCGCGCAGCGCCGAAGAATTTTTTCGGTTTGTGCAGCGCGCCCGGGTCAAGGCCGCCGGAGAGCGTCCGTCCAGAGGCTGGGACGACGAGGTTGTAAGCGCGCGCGAGGCGCGTGATGCTGTCCAAAAGGACAACGACGTCCTTGCCGTGCTCGGCGAGGCGCTGCGCGCGCGCAAGCACCATTTCCGCGACCTTCACATGGTTTTGGGGCAGCTCGTCAAATGTCGAATAGATGACTTCACCCTTGATGGAGCGCTGCATATCCGTGACTTCCTCGGGGCGCTCGTCGACGAGGAGCACGATCATCTCGCACTCGGGATGGGTCTTTTCGATCGTATTGGCTACATTTTTCAGAAGAACGGTCTTGCCCGCTTTCGGCGGCGCGACAATGAGGCCGCGCTGCCCCTTGCCGATCGGGGAGACTATATTGATGAGGCGCATCGCAAGGTTTTTCGTGTTTTCTTCGAGGTTGATGCGCTCATTGGGGAAGATCGGCGTCAGCCTTTCAAACTTGGGGCGGTGGATAGCGACCTTCAGATCGTCGCCGTTGACATCAAAAACATAAAGCAACGCGCCGAATTTTTCGCCTTCGTTGGCCTTGCGCGCGACGCCTTTGATCTTGTCGCCGGTCTTCAGGTTGAAGCGGCGGATCTGTGCGGGCGCGACCTAGACATCGTTGGGGCCGGACAGAAAATTTTCAAAGCGCAGGAAGCCGAAGCCGCTTTCCGAAAGCTCGAGGATGCCTTCGACCTCGTATCTGTTTTTTTCTTTTTCCGACATCATTTGGTCGCCGTCGTCGTCCGCCCCGGGCGCCTCCCCGATATTCATGGCGGAGAGCAGCTCCTCGTCCTGCGGCTCGTCTGTCGGGATATCCATTTCGGGCGGCTCCCCGGCAAAGCCTTCGCCCGCCGCAGGCAGGCCGTCCGGCGGGTCAAACCCGCCATCATAGTCGTTGTCGTAGCCGCCGGCGTCATCGTACTCGCTTTCGGCCTGTATCGTTTCAGTCTTTGCGGCGGGCGCAAACGGCCTCGAAAACCAATCTTCCTCGCCTTGCCCTTGCTCTTCCGGCATTTGGCCGTCAATGAGCGCGCCCAACAGCTGCTGCTTTTTCATCGACTCATAGCCTTCGATGCCGAAGGCCTTTGCGATCTCGCGGAGTTCGCCGACTTTTTTCTTCAAAAGTATCGCTTGTTCTTTTTCGTCCATTGTTTCACCTCGAACGTTTGCACACGCACAATGCCAAAATGTTGTTCACTTCGCTATTGTTCTGAATGTCCATTGGGATTTCGATAGCGCGAACGCCATCTCTCTGCTACCTGCTGTATACGTATACCGGTGGGGTATCGGAGCTCTGCGCTCTATTGTTTATATACCCAAGGCTGTGGATTTGAATCATATCGCCAAAAAGTATCGCGCACTCGTTTATTATAAAGGCGCTTGCAAAAAATTGCAAACTTTTTTTGACTGTGCCATGCCACTGTGCCATACTGATTCATATGTTTGCTGTTTTTGCCTTCATGTATATAATCATTTTTGCGCTCGGCGCTGCCGCCGGGGGCTTTCTCAATGTGCTCATCTGCCGCTTGCCGCGCGGCCCGGCTTTTGTACGCGGCCTTTCGTTTTGCCCGGCCTGCGGGCTTTTGGCAGTGCTCTCCTGGTCGGCATTTTGCCCGCCTGCGTCTTTCCTCGCCGGCACGCCATTGGCCGCGGCGGGAGCGGGTGCGCCTTTCGGAAACGCTGCATTGTACTTTGCCGTGCTTGCCTGCCTGCTGATGATCGCGTATATTGACCACGGCACAATGGAGATCCCTGATTCGCTGAACATCGCAATTGCGGCCTGCGGCGCCATCGCAGTCTTTATCGGTCCGGACATCGGCTTGAAATCCCATCTGGCCGGCATCGCGGCAGCCGCCGTACCGCTTTTCCTCATCGCTTTTTTCGTCGAAGGCGCCTTTGGCTTTGGGGATGTCAAGCTCATGGCGGCGGCAGGCCTCTTTCTCGGCTGGCAAAACACGCTCGTTGCCCTCTTCATCGGCATCATCATCGGCGGCGCCTATGGCGTCTTCCTGCTTGCAGCAAAAAGGAAAAGCGGCAGGGAACACTTCGCCTTTGGCCCCGCGCTTTGCGTCGGCATCGGGATTGCGATGTTTGCCGGCGACATGATCATTGACAGATACCTCGGGTTCATGTAGCGCATTGCCCCCGGCGGCCGCGCCCGCTTTCGTCTCTATGGGTTTTTCTATGCAAGGCAGCGCCTAAGGAAACGCTGATGGAAACGCTGATTAATTCAAATAATCGCTGATTGCTTTCACTGTCTCGGCATAAAGGCGCTTGAACGAATCCACGCTCCCCGGCGCGGGCGTCCCGCCGCCGCGCAGCTGGTCCATGAGCACAACGCTGTTTTCATAAAACGCGGCCAGCGACAGATTGCCCGCAACGCCCTTCGCGGCATGCACGATCTCTCCCGCCTTCGTAAAATCGCGCACCGCCAACGCGGCCTCAAACGCGGCCATATCAACGCTCGTCTCAAATTTTGCCAATAGCTTTTTATATAGCATTTCATTGTTTGCGACCCTTGGCAAGCCGGAAGCAAGGTCTATGTATTTGCTGTTTGCTGTACCCATTTTTCTTTGCGCTAATTCCTTTCCGCTCAATTATATGCTTTCGGGAAAGGATGCACAAGTATTTTCCCGAAAATCATCGCCCGTCATAGCCCCATCATGAACGATTGGTCGCCGCGCTGCTTTTGCGTTGCTTCCAATATATCCTGCACTGTGACTGCCGTCAAGGCATTTTGCAAGCTGGCATCAAGCCTTTCGTAGACTTTTTCTTTCAATGCCATTTCCAGGCCCGGGTCATTGTCCGTGACCGTCTCCTCGGCACGCTCCGCAAACCCCGTTTCAAGCGCGGAAAGCACCTCCCACGCCGTGATGACGGATGCCGGGCGGGCAAATTGATAGCCTCCCTTGGGGCCTTTCGCAGATGTCAGGATGCCGACTTTTTTCAACTGCGCGAAGACTTGCTCCAGATAGATTTTGGAAAGCCCAAGCTCTTCCGAAACGGATCCGACCGTCACGTTTGCCCCACTCGTCTGCTTTTCCGCAACCAGCACGGCCGCCGCCAGCGCGTACCGCCCCTTTACCGAAATTCTCATAGATCCAACCTTTCCTTCGCTGCTTCCATTAATAACAAAACATATAACCTATGTATAGTATATGCTATTCCACAGCTCATGACAAGGATTGCGCGTTAAAAGGTAACTGCTCAGACTTGCTTCGTCATTGCGAGCGAAGCGAAGCAATCCAGCGGATAATGGATTGCTTCGGTTGCTGCGCACCCTCGCAATGACGAGCAATTGGCTTGCAATAGCATGG
>JAITMX010000135.1 GCA_031290775.1 Eubacteriales Family XIII. Incertae Sedis bacterium | reverse complement strand
CTTTGCACCTCTGCTGTCCGTTTTTCCATTACACGCTAAAGCGTGTGGAAAAAAGGCAACGCAGTCAGGCGGAAAAAAGACAAACCAAATGTCCAATTTATTTCTCACCGCTTCCTAAGCGCGGCGCTATCGGATATGGGGTACAAAGCCATGCAGTTTAGCTGCGACCCGAAAGCCGACAGCACAAACACGCTGCGCGACGGCTCGTATATTCCTACCGTATTGGATTTGCTTCGCGAAAAAGGCACCGTGAAGGCCGAAGAGGCTGTTTTTCAGGGATACAACGGGATTTACTGCGTAGAAGCAGGCGGCCCGGCGCCCGGGGTCGGCTGTGCCGGCCCCGGCATCATCACAGCGGTGCAATTGCTCAAGCAGCAAAACATTTTGGCAAAATTGGAATACTTTAATCCGCTCGGCAGCGTGAAAGACCGAATCGCATACGCGATGATCGACGATGCTGAAAGGCGCGATACGAAAGGCCGAGGAAATCGACTCCCAAATTCCGACGGCTTTTATCCCGCAGCAGTTTGACAATCCTGCAAATCCGCTTGCGCACCAGCATACGACAGCGAAGGAGATCCTGCGCGACACAAAGGATAATGTCGCTGTATTTGTTGCCGGCGTTGGTACGGGCGGTACTGTCACAGGCGTCGGGATTGCGTTGAAAGAAAAGCTGAAGGATGTCCATATCGTCGCGGTGGAACCATACAGTTCGTATACAGGGTATGAAAGGGTGATAGAAGGCCTGTTTAAAAGCTACATCCCGGTGCGTGAGGAAAAAGACCCGAAGCTTGTCAATATTTTCGGGATTGTGCCGTCCTACGACCCGTTTTTCCGCGGGGACCTTGAGGAAATCCAGAGGCTCCTTTTGCGTCTCGGGTTCAGGGCCAATACGTTTTTTACGCCGGACCAGACTATAGAAAACATACGGGACGCCGGCAAGGCATCGCTCAATGTGAACTTTTCCGCCGTCTACGGCACAGCGCAATTGAAAACGGTTTCGGAATCGCACGGCATACCGTTAAAGCAGGGACGGATAATCCACCCCGGAGAAACGCTGCGTTCAGTCTTTCAGGAAACGGCAGTTTTGTTTTTTTATATCATATTGCAACACTCAAAATAAGGGCAGTGCAATTGTCGTGATTGGCCCGTCACATCGCCGAGATGCGATGTATTGACAAATGCCATGAGACTTGATATTATATCATATAATATATATATATTTAATATGATATAGAGTACAGGCAGGAGTACCCGCAATATCTGGCAAATCGCGGGAAAAGAGGTGAGAAAGAGGGAAACATGGCATCGAAAAAAATCAAGCAAATCGCAATTTACGGCAAGGGCGGAATCGGAAAATCGACGACGACGTCAAATCTTAGCGCGGCTTTGGCAGATATGGGCTACAAGGTTATGCAGTTCGGGTGCGATCCGAAAGCGGATTCGACGAATACGCTTCGTGACGGCACGTATATCCCTACGGTACTCGATCTTTTGCGTGAAAAAAAGACGGTCAAAGCGGGGGATGCGATTTTCCAAGGCTACGGCGGCATCTATTGCGTGGAGGCCGGCGGGCCGGCGCCCGGCGTCGGCTGCGCGGGCAGGGGGATTATTACGGCTGTGCAGCTCTTGAAACAGCAGAATATTTTCGAGGAGCTCGATCTGGACTATGTGATTTACGATGTTTTGGGCGATGTGGTTTGCGGCGGGTTTGCAGTGCCGATCCGCGAAGGGATTGCGGAACATGTTTTCACCGTGTCCTCGTCGGATTTTATGGCGATATACGCCGCGAACAATCTTTTCAAAGGGATTCAAAAGTATTCGAATTCGGGCGGCGCTTTGCTCGGTGGCATCATCGCCAACTCGGTCTCGACGGGGTATCAGCGTGCAATCATCGATGATTTTACGGAAAAAACAAAAACGCAGGTTGTGCAATATGTACCCAGGTCTATCACAGTCACGCAGAGCGAGCTTGGCGGGAAGACGACAATCGAGGCTGCGCCAAAATCCGAGCAGGCCGAGGTTTACCGAGAGCTCGCGCGCCGCGTCGACGCCCACACGGAATCAAAGGCGCCGTCCCCGCTCGATTCGCAGCAATTGCGCGACTGGGCATCTTCGTGGGCAGACCAGATCCTTGCAATCGAAAGCGGCGAAGTCCGCAACGAAGCGGCGGCGATTTAAGCCGTCGGCATGGGCATCGGAGATATTCGCATGGGTATACACAGGATCGCATTGGCAACGACGGACAAGCTGACGGTCTATCAGCATTTCGGGCATGCGCACGGATACGAAATTGCGGACATCGATACGGGCACAGGCACTTTTGCCTTTGCCGAATACCGCGATGTGCAGATGCCGTGTGATGCCGGCAGCCATTCCGAAGCGGCATTTGACGCCGTGATAGAAACACTTTCTGATTGCGAGGCGATTGTGGTCGGGAAGATCGGGCCGGGCGCGGCCGAGTATTTGCTTCGAAAAGGCGTACGGGTTTTCGAAGCGCCCGGCGTCGTTGAGAAGATCATCGAAACGATGCTCGCGAGAAATCTTTTTGACGCAAAACAAGAGGATAAGGGGAATTGAAATGGCAAATTACGGCAAGGTTCTGATATCGACAGACAATCTCGGGTTGGTTTACAAACTCGGCCGCGGAAACGGGAAACGGAAAAGCGGGCAGGCTTCCACGCTTACGGCGCTGCATGATGTCAGCATCAGCGTGAACGAGGGGGAGTTTGTTTCGGTCGTCGGCCCATCGGGCTGCGGCAAATCCACATTGCTCTATATCCTCGCAGGCCTTTATCGGAACACATCCGGAAAGGCATATATACACGGCCATGAGATCGCGGGGCCGTCGCTCGACCGCGGGATCATCATGCAGGCGTACGCGCTGTTCCCTTGGCGGACAGTTCAGAAAAACGTCGAGTTTGGCCTTGAGGTAAAGGGCCTGAAAAAGAAAGAGCGTGAAGAGGTCGCACTCGAATTCATCGATCTCGTTGGCCTGCGCGATTTTGCCGACCGGTACCCCTATGAGCTTTCGGGCGGCATGAAGCAGCGCATCGCGATTGCGCGGGCGCTTGCATACGACCCGGATGTCCTGTTGATGGATGAACCCTTTGCGGCCGTCGACGAACAGACAAGGACGCTGCTTCACGAAGAGCTCCTGCGCATCTGGGAAAAGACGCACAAGACGATCATCTTTGTGACGCACAGCATCGACGAGGCGATTTTCCTTTCGGATCGCGTGGTCGTGATGACTTCGTCGCCGGGGATGGTCAAGGATGAAATCAGGGTCGAACTCGAACGGCCGCGTACAAATGAAATCAAATCCACGCCGCTGTTCGGCTCCTATCGCAATGACATCTGGCGGCATCTGCAAAGCTTGACGGACAGCACGCGTGAAGTCACGACAATGCAGGGGCGGCATATCCTCGGCGCCGTTCCCCAGGAGGCGGTGATTTGATATGGAACACACAGAAAAAAAACAGAACACCCTGTTGACGATTTACCAGAAGTCGATACTGATCGTCGTCATCATCGTCCTGTGGATCATCGTGCCGCTCTATACCGACAACATCTATGTCCCGTCTTTGATAGAGGTCCTGAAGGAATTCGGCAAGCTGGCGGCGACCGGCGAGTTGTTCAAGCACATCGGCGCCAGCCTGAAGATCGCTTTTATCGGGCTTGCCATTTCCCAGGCGATCGCCATCCCCATCGGTGTGCTGATAGGTTGGTTTAAGAAAGTCGATACCTATCTCAGCCCTCTGCTTGTGGTGATGAGAAACACATCCATTTTGGCCATCTTGCCCTTGTTCGTGCTCTTGCTCGGCATCGGCGAGGTTTCAAAAATTGCAATCATCGTTTGGGGCTGCGTCTTCCCGACACTGATCAATACGATCCAGGGCGTCAAGACCGTTGATTCCAATCTGATCCGCTCCGCGCAGTCGATGGGGATCAGCAATACGGGGCTGTTTTTCAAAGTCGTGATACCGGCGTCCTCGCCGTATATCCTTGCCGGATTCAGGCTGAGCGCGAGCATTGCGCTCATCGTCCTTGTCGGCGCGGAAATGGTCGGCGCATTTTACGGGATCGGTTTCATGATTTTCAACGCGCAGCACGCGTATATGATTCCGCGCATGTATGTAGGCATTTTGACTTTGGCCATACTCGGCGTGCTCGTGAACCTGCTGAGCACGAAATTGGAAAATGGTGTGTTGCGTTGGCAGGAAAGCAACACAAACGCAGTTTGAAAGGAAGGTAGGATATGAAAAACATGTTAACAAAAAGAGGTTTGGCGCTCGTGACGGCGTTTGTGCTCCTCGCCGCAGTTTTGCTCGCGTCGTGCGGTGGCGGCAATAATAATGAATCTGCTGCGGATCCGGGCGACAAGATTGTCCTGAAAGTGGGCGGCGTCGGCTCCGACCCGACGCGCGTCGATCCTGTCCTCATCGGAATCGAGAAAGGTTTTTGGGCGGAAGAAGGCATCGAGATCCAGGATGTCGGCGCCATAGACATACCGCAAATCATTTCCGCGCTCACGAGCGGCGATACGGATTTTGCGCTTGCGATGAACTCCGAAGCGCTTATGGCGATCGATAACGGCGCCCCGATCATCGGCGTTGCGGGCGGCTGCGTCACGAACCCGGAGAAAACGCATATGGTCTTCGTCGTGCCGAAGGGCAGCGACATCAAATCGGGCGCCGACCTCGCCGGCAAACGCGTCGTGACGGCCTCGACCGTCGGCGGCTGCACGGCCGGATTCCCGTTGGAATATGCGCGCCAGGGCGGTGTGGAAAACCCAATCGCGGAAGTCAGTTTGCTTGCGGCGCCGGAAGATGTGCTCATCGAAACGCTGCTGCGCGGCGATGCGGACGTTGCCGGCGTACACCTCATCCCAGAGCAGGTCAAAACGCTGTATCCTGATGTCGAGATTCTTTTCACCGATTATGATATCTTGCAGGATACCGGCGGCGACACGGCCATTTTCTTCACGAAAGAATTTGTCGAGAACAATCCCGAAACCATCGAGAAATTTGACCGGGCAATTGGCAAAATCTACAACTGGATCAACGAAAACAACGAGGAATCAATCGAGATTTTCAAGGAAAAGGGCCTGGCGGTCAATCCCGATCTCGTTTGGGTCGCAAACTACGCAACCGATGGCGTCGCAAACCCGGCCGGCACACAGATATGGATCGATCTTTTCGGCAAACCCGGGCAGGTGCAGGAACTGAACCACAAGGATCTGACGCCCGAAGACATCGTGACAAACAAATACAACGATAAAGCTTGATGGCATGGAAAACAGGAGCAGCGGGCAATGGCAATTGATCTAAACCAAAAAGAATCGGAAACACGGGAGCAAAGGCTTGGCTCCATCACCGGATATGACGGGCGTTTGTCGGATCTGACGGAGAAGGGCTGTTCGGGATGCCTGCAAAACAAAGGGCGCCGGTTCCAGACCGTAAGTTCGTGTTCCCATACGCATACAATCAACCAGCTTGCAGGGCTGTCGGGGGCGTTGGTCGTAGACCATGCCCCAATCGGCTGCTCGGGCGGACAGGTCTTTTTCACGCTGAACCGCAATCGGCTTCCCATGGCGCCTCCGGGGTTTCCATCCTTGGAGCACGCGAAGGTGGTCTCAACGGATATTGATGAATCCGATACGATTTTCGGCGCGGCCGGGAAGCTGCGGGAGACAGTCCGCGCCGCTTATGGGCGCCATCGGCCGCACGAGATTTTCATCGTGTCGAGCTGCGTTTCCGCTGTCATCGGGGAAGATATTTTCAGCGTGGCGCAAGAGCTCACGGAAGAGCTTGGCATACAGGTCATCGCGGCAGCGGCGGAGGGGCTGCGCAGCAAAATTTGGGCGACCGGGTTTGATTCCTATTCGCACGCAATCTCAAAAGCGCGGCTGTCCTATACAGGCGGGCGCAAGCCGATCGTCAACTATTCGGGGTTCGGCCCGGTCGGCAGGCAGTTTGTCGAGCCGTTTTTCGAGCGGCTGGGTCTGGAGCTCAATCTGCTTGTGGCAGGCGCAACGCCGGAGGATTTCGCGAAGGCGACGCAGGCAATCGCATCGTGGGGGCAGTGCAGCTCGCAATCCAATTATCTGCTCAGTGTGCTTGAACAGGAGTATGGCGTTCATTATTTCCAGTCGCATCTGCCGTATGGCGGCATCGGCTTCGAGCGCTTTTTCCGGGATCTCGGCAAATTTGTCGGCAAAGATGGGATTGTGGAGGAAATCATTGCGGAAGAGAAAGAGAAATACCGGGAGCCGATCGAAAAAATCAAGGCGCGGCTGAAAGGGAAGCGCGCGTTCATCGCGCTCGGTTCGGGTTTTTCATACGAGTATTCACGCTTGCTTTGGGAGCTTGGCGTCGATGTCGTTCACGCAGTCGGATATCACTTCGACCCCGTGCTCGACCAAAACAATCTGGAGTCGGAGATTGCGGCGGCGACCGACGTCAAGGAGCTCAAACTCGATCTCGATACGAGCATCAATGACGGCCAGGAGATGGAGACGTATCTCTTGGTCAAGAAATACAATCCCGATTTCCTGCTTTCGCGCGGGCATGAGGCGTCTGCATGGGCGATGCTCCAAGGCATCCCGGCCCTTGATTCGGAGATCGGGTTTGTGATCATGGGCTATCGGGGCCTTGTCGAATTCGGCACGACGATTGTCGAAACGCTTGACAGCAAGAATTTTGTAGCCAAGCTTGGCGCACGCTACAAATCGCCGTTTACCGATACCTACGAGGGCCTCAGCCCATTCAGCTTTTACGAGGAGGATGCTGCGATATGAGCGTGAAAACCGAAAGAACAAGCTGTGTCGAGCAACCCAGGATCGCATGCGCGATCGGCGGTATTTATACGGCGCTCGCAATCGAGCGCGTGCTGCCGATCCTGCACAGCGGCC
>JAITMX010000084.1 GCA_031290775.1 Eubacteriales Family XIII. Incertae Sedis bacterium | reverse complement strand
TGAAATACTCCGGCAGATACGGCAGTATCGTCACTGAAACCGATCCTTTGCAACGTGATATCATCGAAGCATTCGGGATTGTCATCGAATCATAGTTACACCGCTTGGGATTTTAGGTTAATCAGCGCTTCCTTATTTTACATAATTTTATCGTCGGCGATTTCGACAAGTCGCGGGGAGTGTTGTATACTTTTCGCATGACACTTGGGGAATTGACCAATGGGATGCCAATCGAGCTGACGGACGGGGACGGTTGCGCCGAGGTTTCGGAAATCGCGTATGATTCGCGCGATGCCGGCGCGGGCTCGCTCTTTGTCTGCCTGCCGGGCGCAAACGGCAAGTCGCTTGACGGCCACGACTTTTGCGCGGACGCGTACGCGCGCGGCTGCCGCCTTTTTCTTGTGCGCTGTCTGCCGGACGGGCTAAGAGGCAAGCCGGATATCTCCGTATTGCGGACGGACGACACGCGCCGGGCGCTTGCGCTGCTGTCAAGGCGTTTCTTTGGCTACCCTGAAAAGCGGCTTCGGCTCATCGCGCTGACAGGCACAAAAGGAAAGACAACCATCTCATATATGCTGAAGTCGATTTTTGAGAAAGCCGGGAAAAGCGTCGGCCTCATCGGCTCAAACGGCGTCCTCTACCCCGGCTTTTACAAAAAGCTGCTGAACACCACGCCCGAGTCCTATATGCTGCACGGTTTCCTGAAAGACATGGCGGACGCGGGCGTCGAATATTGTTTTCTGGAGGCGACGTCGCAGGGCTTTATGATGGGCCGCACGGACGGAATCCTTTTCGACGCGGCGCTCTATACGAACATCTCGCCAGACCATATTTCAAAGACCGAGCACGAGAGTTTTGAGCATTATTTCGCGTGCAAAAAACGTGTCTTTGAGCAGACGAAATGCTGCTATGTCAACCGCGACGCGGCGCTTTTTGACGATATCGTGGCAGGCGTGCCGCGCGAGCTCATACGCGTTTACGGATTTGAAAACGAAAACGGGGAGCGCGAAAAACACGCCGGCTACGCGCTTGATTACGCGGCAAGGGACGTAAAACTCACTCGCGACGGCAACCGCATGTCAGTCAAATTCCAATGCGTTGCGCCCGGTTGGCAAAGGCATCTGCGCGTCGGCATCCCGGGGCGTTTCAACGCGGAGAACGCGCTCGGCGCGGTCTGCATCGCGGATCGCTGCGGCATAGGCCCGGACCATATTGCGGCAGGGCTCTCGCGCGCGGTCGCGCAGGGGCGCATGGAATACGTCGAGGCGCCCGCGCCCTACACCATCCTCATCGACTTTGCGCACAACCGCCTGAGCATGGAAGCCATGATGGAGACGGCGCGTTCGTATGGGCCGAAGCGGATCCTCTGCGTGTACGGGCTCGAGGGCGACCGGGCGCACATCAGGCGCTTTGATTCGGGCGAGATTCTCGGGCGGGACGCCGATTATACGATTCTCGCGGACGCGAGCCCGCGCACGGACGACCCGGACCAAATCCTCGCCGACATCGCGACGGGCATCGAGCGCGGCGGCGGCGCGGGAAAATACGAGATTATCCGCGACCGACATATCGCGATTCCGAAAATCCTCGACATGGCGGGCGCGGGCGACATCGTATTGCTCGTCGGCAAGGGCAACGTCCTTTACGAAGAAGTCCATGGCGTGAACACGCCCCTCGACGAGCGCGAAATCGTTCGGGATTACTTTGCGAAAAAGGGCGCGGGGGGCAAATGAGCAGCCCGCGGTTTGCGGCGGCGCTGCTCGCCGGCAAGTTTTGCGCGAAGCTCTGCGCGGCGTTCTTCCCGAAGCGCGGCAGCAATCTGCCCGGCGAGATTGCGCTGAAACTCGACCCCCTGTTTTTGCGGCATATCACGGGCGTGGATACGGCCAAGACGATTTTCATCACAGGCACAAACGGCAAGTCAACGGCCAACAATATGGTCGTGCACGCTTTTCGCAGCGCGGGGCGCTCCGTCGCCTCAAACCTCGAAGGCGCCAATATGAAGCCCGGTGCGGCGGCTGCCCTGCTGAAAAACACGACGGCCGGCGGGCGTTTCAAGAAAGAATACCTAATCCTCGAAGTCGACGAGCGCAGCCTCGCGCTGATTGCGAAAGACCTGCCGCCGGGGCAGCTCTGCGTGGCCAACATCCAGAAAGACCAGGTGCAGCGCAATGGCGATCCGGACTACATCTATGAAAAAATCAAGGCCGTCGTCCGCAGCGCGAAAAACCTCACGCTCTTCGTCAACAACGATGAGCCGCGCAGCAAGTCGCTTGGCGGGCAAGCGGCGAAAGGCGGGCGCGTCGTCAGTTTCGGCGTCTCCGCAAACGCGCGCGCCTCGCAAATCGAGACGGATTACGGCGTAACGATGCCCTGCCCTGTCTGCCGCGACGCCCTCGTGTTCACGCATTTCAACATCGCGGGCGTCGGCGCTTTTCGCTGCCCGTCCTGCGGTTTCCGCTCGGATGAAACGCCGGACTACCGGATCGACAAAGCGGATTTTGAAAACGGGACGTTCACGGCCCTCGGCGAGACCTGCCGCCTCGCCTACCCCGCCGCTTTTTTTCTGTACAACTACGCGCTCTGCGCCGCCGTCTGTGCGGAAAACGGCATGGCCGCAGCGGAGCTGAAAAGCGCTTTTGGGACTTTCGCGAACATCGGCGGGCGCATGGAGGCTTTTTCCTGCCGGGGCAAGACTGTGCGCTATATGCGCATCAAACAGGAAAACCCCGAAACCTTGCAAAGCGCGCTTGACACGATGGCCGAAGACAAGACCGAAAAGGTGCTTGTCGTAGGGCCCGCCGTCGTCGATGATATCGTGCCGCATTACAGCAACACCTTTTATACCTTTGACTGCAATTTTGAGCCCTTTGCGGCGAGCGGCGTCGAGCGCTGCATTTGCTTTGGCAGCACAATCGGCTGGGATATGGCCAACCGTTTGCGTTACGCGGGCATACCGGACGAAAAAATCGAGATTGTGGGCACGGACGACGACGAGAAAATTCTCGCCGCCATTGCGGCCTGCCGCTCGGGCAATGTCTATCTCATCACATGGATCAAAAAGTACGAAAAGCTGAAGGGGTATGCAGGATGAATATTTTGTGGCTCTGGCCCGATATCCTAAACCTGCATGGCGACCGCGGCAACGTGATGGCGCTTGTCCGTGTCTGCGGCCTGTACGGCATTGAGGCAAAGGTCACACGCGTAAACCGATTGGCGGACGACTTTGATTTTGAGGGTACGGATATTGCCCTGCTCGGCCCCGGCGAACTCGCCGCAATGCCCGGCGTCGCGCGCGCGCTGTCCGCAAAACGGGCCGCGTTGGACGCGTACGCGGAAAGCGGCGGCGTGCTGTTTGCCACAGGCACGACCGGCGCGGCGCTCGCGGCCGTGACCCGCAGGGCGGACGGCAGCGCCATCACCGGCACAGGGCTGCTCGGCATGGAATGCGTGGAGCGCACGGCCGTGCTCGGCGACGACCTGGTCTTCCGTGTGAACGCGGACGCGGCGAACGCGCCGGATACCCCGCCGATCTGCGGGATTCAGATACAGATGATGGACGTGTTTCTTGAAGCGGGGCAGGCGCCTTTCGGCGAGATTGCCTACGGCTTCGGCAACAAGGGCGCCGGCGATGAAGGCGCGGCGCGTGGCGGCGTCATCTTCACAAACGCCCTCGGGCCCGTGCTTGTGAAAAACCCATGGCTGGCGCTCGATCTCATCCGCCGCGCGCTCACGCGCAAAACGCCAGCGGCCGGCACGATGGACGCGCTGCGCTTTGACCCCGATCTCTTTGCGCTTGAGCTCGCGTCCGCAAAGGCGGTCCGCGCGTTCAACGAAACAAAAGAAAAACCAAAAAGAAGAAAGGCGGGGAAATGAAATGTACCCAAATCTCGCAATCGGCCAAAACGCCCTGCTGCACAACCTGCGCGCGCTGAAAGCGCTCACGCGGGAAAACGGCGTGCAGATGAGCGTTGCGACAAAAGGGCTCGTGGGGCACGAAGCGCTCGTGCGCTTGCTCGCGGCGCACGGCGCGGACAGCATCTGCGAAGCGCACATCCAAAACCTCATCAAATTCAAAGATATCCCCGCGGAGAAATGGCTCATTCGCTCCCCGCTCATCAGCGAGGCGGACGAGACTGTGCGCTATGCGGACGTCAGCCTCGTCAGTGAGATTTCCGTGATTCGCAGCCTGTCGGAAGCGGCCGTGCGGCAAGGCAAAGGCCACAAGGCCGTCGTCATGCTTGAGCTCGGCGAACTGCGCGAAGGCTGTATGCGCGACGAGCTCGTCTCCGTCTGCGCCGCCTGCCTTTCCCTGCCCGGCATCACGCTGCATGGCATCGGCGCAAATCTTTCGTGCTGCAGCGAGATTGTCCCGGACGAGCGCAATATGGCGGCGCTGGCGGAAGCTGCCGCAGAGGTCAGCGCGGCGCTCGGCGCAAATCTTGCCGTCGTGTCGGGCGGCAGCAGCAGCGCTGTCAAAATGCTCGCGGAAGGCCGCCTGCCCGCCGCCGTCAACCATCTGCGCATCGGCGAGGCGGTCCTGCTCGGCAACATCGTCTGCTACGACGTGCCTTTTGAGGGCGCGCGGACGGACGCTTTCACGCTGAACGCCGAGATCATCGAGGTCAAGGGAAAACCGTCCCTGCCGTGGGGGGAGCGCGCGCCGGCAGAACCCGCCGTAATAGACGATCCCGCTTTCACAGACAGGGGCGTCCGCCGCCGCGCTTTGGTCGCGGTCGGCACGCAGGACGTTTTTTCAAAATACCTGATCCCGCTCGATCCGGATATGGAGATCGTCGCGGACACGAGCGACTGCCTGATTGCGGACGTCACAGACTGCGAAACAAAATACAAGCCCGGTGACATCGTCAGCTTTCGCCTCCGTTACAACGGGCTCGTTTCCGCGATGTCCTCGGGCTATATCGAGAAGATTTTGCTTTAAGGAAACGCTGATTAATTCGAGGCGCACGC
>JAITMX010000053.1 GCA_031290775.1 Eubacteriales Family XIII. Incertae Sedis bacterium | reverse complement strand
GAGCTTGATATGCGCCTTGCCATACGGATCGTCCGGATCCTTTTCCGACAGCGTCATCGCGCAGTCCATATAGCCGACGCCATTGTCGTAACAGGTGTCAAAGATGGTTTCGTTGAACGCCGGCTCGACCGCATTGAGCGCCTGCGTGATGCCGTGTTTTTGGATAACGGCCGTGATGCTTGCCGCGTCGCCCGCGTCGATTTTTTCCGCGGCAAAACGATCTTGCGCAAGCTGTGCCACGACCTCTTCGGCGCGCGCGAGGTTGTAGTCGGAAATCACGACCTTTTCGGCCCATTCCCCCTCGCTGCCGGCCCTCTTGATGATTTGCGCCGCAGATGTGCCGACGCCCCCCGCCCCGATAATCAATAATTTCATGATAGCCTCCTCATTTGCCACATAGGTAGGAAATATCGAATCCTCCATTGATAGTACCACTGCCGCGGCAGGGCTTACAAGCAAAGTTTCATATTTGTTTTTAATTGACATTATTTCAATAATATGGTATTTATTATACAAATTGATTATTTTGCTCGTTGTAATGCCGGTATATTGAAAAATGATTGACTATGAACTACTTTTTAATTATAATTTAATCAATCTTGCCTACCGCTTTGAATGGGATGACAAGAAAAATATAACGAATATCAAAAAGCATGGCATTTCATTCAAAACTGCGGCAACCGTGTTTTGCGACAGTCAGTCTTTGTTGGCGATTGACCCAAAGCACTCGGATGATGAGGATCGATTTGTCATGTTGGGGATGGATTTGTCGCAAAAAATACTGCTCGTTTGCCATTGTTGCAGAAACAACGGCAACACGATTCGGATCATCTCCGCCCGCAAGGCAACGAAAGGCGAGGAAACCCAGTATTGGGCGAAGTATGAATGAGAGGCTTGAAAATGGCTGACGCAAAAGAAGATATCGATGAAATGCTTGAAGAATACGATTTTTCAAAGGCGGTCAAAAACCCATATCTGATAAAAGCGCGAAGGCAGATCACGATTCGGATCGACGGGGAAACGATTGATTATTTCAAGCGGATGGCAACGGAAACCAACATTAGCTATCAAAACCTGATCAATCTTTATCTGGCCGACTGCGTGAAAACCGCCAAGAAAATCGATATCACCTGGAAGTGAGCCGTTTTGCCATGACGCGCCGCTATTCCCCCCGCAGCGTTTCGATCTCCGCGCGCGTCAGTTTGCGCCAGTGCCCTTGCTTGAGCGGCCCCAGATACACGCCGCCGATCGCGGTGCGCTCCAAGTCCAGCACACGGCAGCCGACCGCCGTGAACATCTTGCGTATCTGGCGGTTTTTCCCCTCGGAAATCTTGATGTCCACAACCGCCGCGCCCGCGCCCTGCTTGACGGCCTCAATCCCGGCCGGGGCGGTCACATAGCCGCCGATATCGACGCCCTTCCTGAGCCTCGCCAGTTTTTCGTTTGACAGCGCGCCTTGCACCCGCGCCCGGTACGTCTTGGGTTTTTCGTGTTTCGGATGCGTGAGCGCATACGCAAAATCCCCGTCGTTTGTAAAAATCAGAAGCCCCGTCGTCGGCCCGTCAAGCCTGCCGACCGGGAATAGGCGCTCGCCCGCGTCCGCGACGAGCTCCATGACCGTGGGCCTGCCCTTTTCGTCGGACGTGGTCGTGATATAGCCTTTGGGCTTGTTGAGCGCAATGTAGACTTTTTTCGCGGCCGGCCTGATCTCCCTGCCGCCCACGGAAACAGCCTGCCCCTCCTCCACGTCAAAGCCGAGGGCGGTCACGGTCTTGCCGTCCACCTTTACGCTCCCTGCGGCGATCAACTCATCCGCTTTTCTCCTGCTTGCCACTCCCGACTGCGCAATGTACTTGTTTAGCCTCACCATGCTTCAATTGTATCACACAGCGCGTACCGCGCGCGCGTTCGTGCGGTTACCGTTCACACTCGCCGCTTGCGGCGGAACGCCCTTTGTCATATAATTTAGTAAGGGACAACCTACCTGAAACAAATGCAGAGGTGCTTTTATGTATACAAACGGCTTCAACACTCTCGATCCGAAATATTCGGAAATCACACCCGAACTCGCTCGCCTTGCCAGGATATGCGAGACCGACGGCGTTATCGAGCCCGAGCTCTACACGCAACACAAGGTCAATCGCGGCCTGCGCGATATCAACGGCAACGGCGTCCTGACGGGGCTCACGGACATTTCTGAAATCAACGCCTTCTCATACTCGGCGAACGGCGAAAAAATCCCAATGGACGGCGAGCTCTTTTTTCGCGGCTACAACATCAACGACCTTGTGAAAGGATTCATCAAAGAAAACCGCTTTGGCTTTGAGGAGACTACCTATTTGCTTATGTTCGGCAAACTGCCCTCTCAAACGGAGTTTGACGAATTCATCCGAATCCTCGCCGGCTATCGCACCCTGCCGACGAGCTTTGTACGCGATATCATTTTGAAAGCGCCCAACCTCGACATGATGAATACGCTCGCGCGCAGTGTACTGACCTTGCATGCCTACGACTCCAAGGCCAACGAAACGGACATCCCCAATGTCTTGCGCCAGAGCCTCATGCTGATTGCCGTCTTCCCGATGCTCGCCGTATACAGCTACCAAGCCTATCGGCATTATTTTGAAAACGACGATCTCTTTATCAACAAACCCAAAGCCGATCTCTCGACGGCGGAAAACATCCTGCGCATGCTGAGGCGCGGCGGGCGCTACACGGAACTTGAGGCGCATATCCTCGACATTGCGCTCGTCCTGCACGCCGAACACGGCGGCGGCAACAACTCGACTTTCACAACGCATGTTGTCACAAGCTCGGGCACGGACACGTATTCCTCGGTCGCAGCTTCGCTTGGTTCCCTGAAAGGCCCCAAACACGGCGGCGCCAACATCAAAGTCGTCGAAATGTTTGACGACATCAAATCCCACGTAAAGGACTGGGATGACAAGGACGAGATCGCAGCCTATCTGAAAGCCATCCTCAACAGGGAAGTTTTCGACCGGCAAGGCCTCATTTACGGCATGGGCCATGCGGTTTATTCGCTATCCGACCCCAGGGCTGACATCTTCAAGACCTTTGTCGAAAAGCTCTCGGTCGAAAAGAAGCGCGAAGAAGAATTCCGCCTATACAACAATGTCGCAATGCTTGCGCCCAGGGTCATCGGAGAAGTGCGCCAAATATACAAAGGGGTCAGCCCCAATGTCGACTTTTACAGCGGTTTTGTGTACAGCATGCTCGATCTGCCAAAAGAGCTTTTCACACCGCTCTTCGCGATTGCGCGTATCTCGGGTTGGTCGGCGCACCGCATCGAGGAACTCATCAACGCGAGCAAAATCATCCGCCCGGCCTACAAGAGCGTCAGCAAACAGTACAAATACGTTCCGCTCGACAAACGGTAACGGCTCGCAATCCGCGTTGGCCATCCAGTATTTTCCGCTCACAATAACACGCAAAACCCTATGGATAAGGCTTGGAAATTATTTGAAGCATTCTCGCAAAATCGTTGGGATTTCAATGGCATATTGCTGAAAAATTGTCCATACCCTTTTGTGGATAAAATTGTATACATTATTTCGTTTTTTGTGGATAAGCCCTGGGAAGGTTACAAATTCGCCATTGCAACACTATTGAAACCTGTTTGTAACACCGCGAACATCAGTTGACATAAAACATCTCGCGCCACGTCAATTCTCTGCATCATAGTCCCACGCGGGGTTTGCCGTCGGGACAGCGCGTCGTTCTGCAAGCGACCGCTTCATGTCCAGGATACGTTGGTTTTCAGAACCGCGAAACGGCAGCGTCAGGCTTTTTTGCGCCTTGACAAACGGCCCGTCAATGAGGGTCGACGCGTAAGAAAGCAGGCACAGGACATCCTCGTCGCCGTCCTCTATGATCTCCTCAAAGGTATAGCCTGTGTAAATCGCAAGGTCAAGCTGCCGCGCCGCGATTCCTTTGGCAAGCAAAACGAGAGCCGCAGCCCGGATGAGCGGTTCGCCCCCGCTGAATGTCACGCCCCGCAGCAGCGGGTTGCCGTCGATCTTTGCCAAAATCTCTTCCGGTGCAGCCTCTGCCCCGCCGATGACCGGCCAAGACCCGGAATTGTGGCAATCCGCGCATGCGCGCCGGCAGCCTTGAAAGAAAATCGCCATACGCAAACCGGGACCGTCAACGATGCTGTCGTTTTCGATCCCGGCGATGCGGATTTCGTTTTCCGTTGCGATCATATCAGCCTCGTCACGAAAACGTGACATCGTGTTTGATTCGATCTTTTTCCTCCGCCCGCTTTGCGTCATTGAAACGATCAAGCGTACCGACGAGATAGCCGGTGATGCGGCGGATGCGCTCAAACCCGTACTCACCCTCGCCCTCCGTGCGGCCACACTTCGGGCAAACATCTTCGATCACGCCGTTGTAGCCGCAGACCGGATCCCGATCAACAGGATGGTTGATGGAGCCGTAGCCCACGCCCGCTTCTTTCATCGCGCGGATGACCTGCTCAAAAGCGTCAATATTGTGTGTCGGGTCTCCGTCAAGCTCTACGTAGGTGATATGGCCCGCGTTTGTCAGTGCGTGATACGGCGCCTCTATCCGAATCTTCTCGAACGCCGCGATCGGATAGTAAACGGGAATATGAAACCCGTTCGTATAGTAGTCTCTGTCCGTCACGCCCTTGATTTCGCCGAATTTTTTCTTGTCCAAGCGGACAAACCTGCCCGACAGACCTTCCGCAGGCGTCGCGAGCAAGGTATAGTTCATCTGCTTTTCGGCACTGAGCCTGTCAAGATAGTCGCGCATGAAACCGACGATTTCGAGGCCGAGGTTTTCCGCCTCTTGCGACTCGCCGTGGTGCGCGCCCGTCAACGCCACAAGCGCTTCCGCAAGGCCGATGAAGCCCATCGACAGCGTCCCGTGCTTCAAAACCTCGCCCACCTCGTCGTCAAGGCCGAGCTTGTCCGAGCCGATCCAAATCCCCTGGCCCATGAGGAAAGGGAAGTTGCGGACTTTTTTCTTTGACTGAATCTCGTACCGGTCATAAAGCTGTTCCGTCACAAGCCCCATCTTGCGCTCAAGCTCGTCAAAGAACCATTCGATGCTGCCGTTGCTCTTGATCGCGATCCGCGGCAGATTGATTGATGTAAAGCTCAGGTTGCCGCGCCCGAACGCGACCTGGCTGTCTTTGTCGTACACGTTTGCGAGGACACGCGTCCGGCAACCCATATAGGCCACTTCCGTCTCCGGCCGCCCCTTATCGTAGTAGGAGATGTTGAACGGCGCGTCAATGAATGAGAAGTTGGGAAAGAGCCGTTTTGCGCTGACGCGGCACGCCAGCTTGAACAGGTCATAGTTTGGATCGCCCTCGTTGTAATTGATCCCTTCCTTTACCTTGAAGATGTGGATCGGGAAAATCGGCGTCTCGCCGCCGCCAAGCCCCTCTTCCGTCGCAAGCAGCACGTTTTTGATAACGAGCCGCCCCTCCGGCGAGGTGTCCGTACCGTAATTGATGCTCGAAAACGGCGTCTGCGCGCCCGCGCGCGAGTGCATTGTATTCAGGTTGTGTACGAGCGCTTCCATTGCCTGCTTGACTTCGCGATCCGTCTCTTTCTCGGCTGTGGCCACAGCGAACTCGTGTACCTTTTCAAGCAGCACAGCGTCAACGCCGAGTTCTGCAAACGCTTCGATCTCGTGTTTTGTATAATCCACATCGGCGCGGAGCTTGGGATAGAACCCGCTCTCCGCCTCAATGCGCGCAAACACAGCTTTGATCTCCTCGTCAGGCGGCAACGCTTCCGGCACAAGCAAACGCAGCGCCTTGATGAAATTGGAAACATACATTTTTTTGTAGGTCTTTGTCACGCCCGGCGAGAGCCCGTAATCAAAATTGGGGACGCTTTGGCCGCCGTGCTGGTCGTTTTGGTTGGACTGGATCGCGATGCAGGCGAGCGCCGCGTAGCTGTGGATGCTGTTGGGCTCGCGCAGATGGCCGTGCCCCGTCGAAAACCCGCCGTCAAACAAGCGGCTGATGTCAATCTGGCAGCATGTCGTCGTCAGCGTATAAAAATCGAAGTCATGGATATGGATGTCCCCCGATGTGTGCGCCTCGGACTGCTGGCGCGTCAAAATGTATTTTTCATAATAATCTTTTGCGCTCTCCGAGCCGAATTTGAGCATCGTGCCCATCGGCGTGTCGCCGTCGATATTGGCATTGTCGCGCTTCATGTCGCTGGATGCTGCGGCCTCGCGGTCGAGCTCGCTCATCTTTTTCATGAGGCTCGTACGCTTTTCGCGCTCGCGCGTACGCTCCACACGGTAATCGTGATAGATTTTCGCGACGCGCGGGAACCCCTTGTCCATGAGGACTTCCTCAACGATATCCTGGATGGCCTCGATCGTTGGGATGCTGCCCGCATACCGCGTTACGAGGCGGGACTCCACATCTTCGGCAAGACTCATGCTCGCAACGGCGTCAGCCCTGCCGGCCGCCTTCATCGCTTTTTCTATGGCAATCTCGATTTTGGAGATGCCGTAAGGGACGACCCTGCCATCCCGTTTTTCAATCGACATAAACATCGCTTTTTTCCCGGAATTCTCTTTCTCTTTCCCCATTTTCCGCTCTTTGCCCACCGCTCCGAATGGGACTGCGATCCTGTCGGCTTTCTCTATTGGAACGAACATGCCTTCTCTCCTTTATTACCCAAACCCTGTTTATATGGTGCGAAAGTCATTATCACACACAAGATATGGACTGTCAACGGATTTTGTATTACAAAAGCATTTCAATACCGGCCCGGGCCGGATCGCCGCCAGTGCACGCGGCACAAAGCAGGTTCACGGCCATTGCGGACAACGCGGAGCAATATGTAACAGCTCAGACTTGCTTTGTCATTGCGAGCGAAGCGAAGCAATCCAGCGGATAATGGATTGCCGCGGTCGCTGCGCTCCCTCGCAATGACGGGCAATTGGCTTGCAATAGCATGG
>JAITMX010000035.1 GCA_031290775.1 Eubacteriales Family XIII. Incertae Sedis bacterium | reverse complement strand
GAGCTTGCCGCGGCGAAGGCGTATCTGCTTTCCGAGGCGGACGACAAGCGCGCGCTGCGCAACTTTGAGGGAATGCTGCCGCTGGGCGAGGATGGCAGCTACGGCGCGGACAACCCGCGCCTGCCGCTTGGGGCAGACAGCAGCTACTATATCGGCAGTGTCTGGATCACCCCGCCGGCAGACGGCGGCGGGGACGATGGCGATGGCTGCGGGGACGACGGCGACAATGGCGATGGCGACGGCGACGATGGCGAAACGCCGGGCGGCGGGGGTGTGTCCGCGGAAAAGGCCGCGCTCGCCGGAACGGCGCAATTGGCGGCATTGCTCGACCCATCGGCATTTACGGCCGCTTCATGGAAACCGCTGTCCGACGCGCTTGCCAAGGCCATCGAATTGCTGGGGAAAAACAGCCCGGCAAGCGCCGAGCTCGAAAGCGCGGCAAATGCGCTGCGGGCGGCTGTCAAAGGTCTGGCGCCGGCAAGCACGGGCAATGGCGGCACAGGCGACGGCAGCGGAGGCGGTAATGATGCGCTTCCGGTGCCTTGGGACGGGAAAACGATCGATGTGTCTTGGTACACAGCGGGCGCGATGACATACCATATCAAAACGCCCGCACAGCTCATGGGCCTCGCGGCCATCGTCAACGGCCTCTACAATGCGGACATCACGAGCGTGATAGGCGATGATGGCGCCGCAAACAAAAAGATCAAGGCGCTCGCCGGCGTAGGGGCGCATGATGGCGAAGGGCAAAACGAGGCGACGGACGCGTACAGCTACGGCGCAGATGATTTTGCGGGAAAGACGGTCTATCTCGATGCCAATCTCGACATGGGCGGCACGGCCAACTATATGCCGATCGGCGGCGCCTATCTGATGACGCCCAATGACACGAGCACAAAGATCAGCAGCTCGTTCAACGGGACATTTGACGGGCAGGGCCACTGGGTGAAGAACATTTTGGCGCTCAGGCACAGCGACGGGGGCTACGGCGATGGTGCGCATGTCGGGCTCTTTGGCCGGCTCGGAAGCCACGACAGCGATGCTGCGTACGTGGACGCTTCGCCGAAAGTGCAAAACGTCGCGGTGACAGGCCTGATCGAGGGCAACCGCTCCGTCGGCGGCATCGTCGGCAAGTTTGGGCGCGTGTCCGACGGAAACAGAATCAGCGTGCTGGATTGCGCAAATTATGCGCAGATCGGCGCGACCGACGCGAAGGGCGCGGGCGGCATCGTCGGCGCGGCATGGAACGGCGGATTGGTGCAAAACTGCTTCAACGCAGGGGATGTGGACGGCGGCTGGCCTGCGGGCGGCATCGTCGGCTCCAACGAAAGCATCGTGGTGGACTGCTACAGCGTCGGCACGGCCACGTCGAACAACGGCGACAGCTTTGCGATGTCCATCGGCACAAACAACGACCGCGCGCCGTTCGTGGCATACGATAAGGGCGCGGCCGATTTTGGGTATCCCGACTTCACCGTTTACAAACGGGCGGTCTGGAATGTCTGGTATCTCTCTGGGACAGCGCCCGGCGGCGGGTATTTCAACGGCAAGAACGTTGCTGTGTCAAACGACGGCAAGATGTCTGAGGCCGAAATGCGGGATGCGGCATTTGTATCCGTGCTCCAAAGCGGCGAATTTGGCAATGCCGGCGTTGTGCATTGGCTCCCTGACACGGAAGGCGCCAACAGCGGATTCCCAATCCTGGCGTGGATGGCCGCAAATGACGGCAGCGATGTGGTTGGCAGCCCGGCCGGGGCAGGGACGCCCGCAGACTCCGGCGCACCGGCGGACAAGGTGGTGACGGCCAAGCTGGCTGCGGCGCTTTTGGAGGCGCAGGCCATGAGCAAGGGCGTGTACTCGGAAAAGACCTGGGCATTGCTCGAGGTTGAAATCGCGGCGGCACAGAGCGTCCTCTCCGGCGCCGGCGCCACGCAAACACAGGCCAATGCCGCGCTTGCCTCGCTCACGGCAGCCATCAAGGCGCTTGAAAAGGTACAGGAAACAGCGGGGATATCGAAATCGCTGCTGTCTGCATCTATCGCGCAGGCATGGGCGCTGGATCAGTCAAAGTATACGGCGGCCACTTGGGACAAGCTCACAAATGCGGTGCTCACGGCGCAGGACGTCTACGCGGACGAGGGCGCGACGCAGGCGCAGGTGGATGCCGCGCGGACACAGGTAAGCGCCGCGATCGGCGCGCTGGCGCTGCAGGCGGCCGCAGCGTCTGCGCTTCCGCTTGCGGCTGTGCCGTTGGCGGCAGCGGCGGCAGCGGACACGGCCGCGCTGGCAAAAGCGGTCAAGGCGGCGGAGGCGCTTGACGAGGCAGACTACACCACTGAAAGCTGGGCCGCCCTGCAGACGGCGCTGAAAGCGTCAAAAGCGCTTTTGGAAAACGGGGGCGCGGCGCAGACGGCCGTGGACGCGCAGGCCAAGGCGCTGAGTGGCGCGGCCAGCGGGCTGAAGGAGATTGCAGCGGATGAGTATGAAGCGGTTGCGACTGCTGCGATTGCCAATGAGGATGTGCCGGAATCGGCGCCGCCCGCCGAAAGCGATACAGGCGAAAACGCGGGCGGCGGCATCGGGCGCGTACTCGGCTGGATCATCGCGGCCTGCTTGATTTGCGCGGCGCTTGCGTATATCATCATACAAAGGCGCAAAGCAAACCAAAGCTATGGATTGCCGGACGATTTGGAAAACGGCATGTCGGACAGGACTGCATAGGTTTGATACAGGAGGGCATGAATAGAAGATTTTGCAGATTTATCGCGGCTGCCGGGTGTGCGCTTTTGTTTTTTTCGGGCGCGTGTTTTTTCTTTCCCGCGCCGGCGGCCGCAGACCCGGGCGGCACGCCGACAGTGCGCGTGGGGTATATGGGCTACGAGTATATAGAGCGCAAGGCATACACGTCGGCGGATTTGCGCGCGCTCGGCGCAGGGACGCAATATTATTCGTGGGTGGACGCGCTGCCGGCCCCGGTGTTTATGGCTGCGGAGGGTGTGCCGCTTTGGAATATCATCGCAGATGCCGGGATCGACCCCGGCTCGGTGCAGCGCTACTATTTCCGCGCATCCGACGGGCATGAGGCGATTGCCGAGTTTACCTCGGATTCGCTGTTTTACGAGGCCCGGTATTGGTTTCCCGGCCTGACGGCCGATTGGGACGAGTCCATCGGCGCGCCCGGCCCCTATGCGGGCGACGGCGCGCAGCCGGCACAGACAATGATCGCGCTGCGCGAATACCATGAGCGGTTTCTGCCCGAGCCCCGGCCTGACCTGATGTACGACGCGGCGGGCTTCCGCCTTGTGTATGGGGCGGCCTATGTCGGGGACCCCTACGCAAATTTCACCAACTCCGTCTACGCGATCACGCATATCGACGTGCAGCTTGTCGGATCGCCACCGGATTATTGGGGCGCAAATGACGAGAATGAGTATATCGGCGCCGACCTTTCCAACGAGACGACGGGTACCGGGGGCGAGGTGGACGGCGATGGCAAGGGCGCCGGCGACGGCGATGGCATTGGCGACGGAGAGGGCGGCGGCGACGGCGGCGGCGGCGATATGGGCGATGCGGAAGAGATCGAGCTTGGCGACGGCACGGTCATCAGGGGCCGCGAAATCAAAGGCTCAAAGGTGCTGATGGAGCTGAACGCCATCAGCGGCGGCGGTGGCGGCAAAAGCGACGGCGACGACCCGTGGCAGGAGTATGACATCGCGGATGAGTCCACGCCGCTCAAGCTGCCGTACGAAAAGGAGTCTGCGGCGGCGGTGTCCGGGGTGGTGGGCCTGTCGTTCGTCTTCGGCGCGGTGATGCAGGGCGAGGCCGTAAAGCCAAAGAGAAGAAAAGGCCAATAGGGCGAGGCAGACAGGTGGATTGCCGCGCTTCGCTCGCAATGGCAGGCGGGAAATGGATTGCCGCGCTTCGCTCGCAATGACAGCGGCAAGGCAAGGGCTGCAATAAACATGGAAGGAGAATGAATCTTGGGAGTACTGGACGGGTCAATCATCAAATCGGGTATTCATACCGTATCGACGGCGCTTGAAATCCCGGCAATCATTGTGCTGATCGCGGTGATGCTCATCACAATCTATCAACTCGGGAGCCTGTTTGTCGAGTATTTTGCGGACAGGGCAGGGCGCAGGCTCAACGTGACGCGCGTGCTTGCGGATCTCGCGCATAGCGGGAAAACGGCGTACCTCGCGATTATCTTCAAAAGCAATTTCCAAAAGAAGCAGAAGGACGCGTTTCGGCGGCTGCTCGAAAGCGAGGGCCTTGACGATGAGGAAAAGCGGCTGTTCGCGACGCAGGTCGTCACGGACGAGGAAACGCGCCTTGAAAAGCGCGTGGCCGTCACGGACGTCATCGCCAGGATCGCGCCGATGTTTGGCCTCATGGCGACGCTCATCCCGCTTGGCCCCGGCCTGATCTCGCTTGGGCAGGGCGACACAAGGGGGCTTGCGGACTCGCTGCTCACGGCGTTTGACGCGACCGTGGCCGGCCTTGTGTCGGCGGGCGTGGCTTTCATTATTTCAAAAATCCGCAAAAGATGGTATCTGGCGGATGTCGCGGCGATGGAAACGATACTTGAGGAGGTGATCCGCTGATGCTCGGCACAGGTCTCAAAAGGCGCAGGAGCGCGTTTGAGCAGGAGGACGTGAACCCGATGGAGGGCGCGATCAACATCGTGGACGCGATGCTCGTGTTTGCCTGCGGGCTCATGCTTTCGCTCGTCATTTTCTGGAACATCGACATACAGAACCAAGACCTCAAGCCGTCCGGCGTGGAGGTCACGGAGTCTGCGGCATCCGTGCTTGACGATGTGGACGAGAACGCGGACTATCAGAAGATGGGGACGGTGTATGTCGATCCCGTGACAGGCAAGATGTACTTGGTGGAGGAATGAGGGATGAGAGAAGAGCTCAACAAACCGGGCAATAAAAAAGACGCATGGCGTCATGCGGCCACGCTGTCGCCAAAACTGCGCTTGACTGTTTGGATCAATGCGATTAAAATTAATGTAACGTACAGAGTTTCGGCTCTGTCTGGGCTGGTTGAAAAACCCGGGTCCACCAAATGGCGGGGAGACTCCCCGCTTTTTTGCATGAACGAGGTGTTATGAGCACGGCGGCTATCTACATTGATGAGTCAGGCACATTCAGCGAGTATGAGAGCCGCGATCCGTATTATATTGTCACACTCGTATTCCACGATGAAGCAAATGACATTTCAACGCAAATCGGCAATTTGAATGCCAATCTGTCAGAGTTTGCATTGCCAAACAAGGCGGTTCATACCGGGCCTATTATTCGAAGGGAATTTGAGTATCGGAATCTTGATATAACAGAACGCAAACGAATATTCAATTTGCTGTTCTATTTTGCACGGCGCACACCTTTCTGCTACAAAACAATTGTAGTAGAGAAGAAGCATCTGGATGATCCATTGGACATTTATGCAAGGTTGGCGAAACGGCTTGCGGCGTTTTTGTCGGAGAATATGGGCAGATTGCTGGCCTATGACCATATCGTGGTGAATTATGACAATGGGCAGAGTGAACTGACCAAAATAATTGTGGCGGTATTCAGCGCGACAGTCGGGGATATCGAATACCGGAAAGTCACCCCATCCGATTGCAAGCTGTTTCAAGTTGCCGATTTGATTTGCACATTATGCTTTCTCTTCATGAAATACGAGAGCAAGACATTGAGCAGATCGGAACAGAATTTCTTTTCTAGCCGAAAAGACTTGAAAAAATCCTATTTGAGCTTGTTGAACGACAAGGCTTTCCCTGCAAATTTATAATGAGAGATGGAGAGAGAGGATATGATTATGAAAAAGATTTTGTGCGTGCTTTTGGCCGTGCTTGCGTCGGGGCTTGCCGGGTGCGCGGCCGATCCCTCATCCTTGGGCTATCTGGATGACGAGGTGGTGATCTCCGGCGTGGCGGCGGAGGATTTTTCCGTCACGATCGCAGACCTCACGGCGATGGAAACCGTTTCCCAACGGGCCGAGGCCACGCGCTCCAACGGGGATATTGTGAAGATCACGGCGGTCGGGCCGACGCTGGAAACTTTTCTGGCGCAGTACGGGAAAACCACGGCGGACTATACGTCTGTGCGCTTCACGGCGGTAGACGGCTACTCTATCGCGCTCCCAAGCGAGGTCTTGCAAAAACGCGAGATCGTGCTTGCCTTTATGGACGGCAGCAAAGCGTTTGACCGCGGCAAATCCGCACCGCTCCGCGCGGTCGTGATCGGCGAGCGCGCGATGTACTGGGCGCGGATGGTCAACAAGATCGAGTTTGAAACCGGCACGGAGGCATCCTTGACGGACAAGGTCGTATTCCTCGATACGGTGCTTCCGTCAATGGAGGGCAAATACAGCGAGGAAGAGGGCGGGGAGCTTGTCAGCACGATCGACCTGCTGTCCAAGTACGGCGGATTGGCAGGGGGCGGCAAGGTCTATATGTCGGCCTATGACGGGCTGAAAAAGAACGAAACGATCGAGAATTTTTTGAAGGGCTATATCAAATATACGGGCGAGAACAGCCCGCAGTTTTGTTCGCCGGAGCTGCCGGAGGGGATGAACCTGAACGGGATTGTCTCGGTGCGGGTGGGGCCTGTGATCTACTTCTCCCTCACGCGCGGCACGGAGGCCCTGCCTGAGCGCGAGGGCGCGGGGCGTACGGGGCTTGGGCTTTCGGACATCGTGAAGGATATGGGGTTTGCGCAGGCAAATGTCTACCAGATCACGGATGTGGACGGGCAGGCGCGGCTTTTCAGCGAACACGATTTCAGCAAAGGCGTGTTTGCGGAGGAAGACGGCGTGTGGGCATTTTTCCCGGCGGATGACGATCCTGTGGCCGGGGTAGCGGTGATAGAGGCGGTTCAGACGGAGCAGGCGGAGTGAAAACCTATTTGATGATAGGATTGATTGCGCTTTGTGTTTTGGGTGCGGGGTGCGGGGTTTCCGGCGGCGCGGGCGCTGATTCGCCGCAGCGCTTCCTCTCTATTGAGGGGGATGTGCTCACATATGTTTCTTTCAAGACGGCCGCGCCCGTGAAGAATGATGCGGCTTTGCCGGGGGACCGGGATTTTGAGGGGGTTTCTTTGCCTGATTTTTTGGCGGGCAGCGATATATCCGGCGTGCCGCAGTCGGTTTGGCTGGTTTCTTCGGGCGATGGGT
>JAITMX010000181.1 GCA_031290775.1 Eubacteriales Family XIII. Incertae Sedis bacterium | reverse complement strand
TTTTCGGCTGACAAGGCGCAAAACGTAGCCGTACTGGTAGTACGGCGAGGCTTTGCAACGCAGTCAGGCGGAAAAAAGACAAACCAAATGTCCAATTTATTTCTCACCGCTTCCTTATGTCGGGGAATACGACGCCGGCGCCTGCGCGGCGCTCGGCATCCTGGCCGCGTATTATTGACGGCGCTATGCCGGCGGGACAGGCCAGTATATCGATGTGTCCAAGCAGGAGGCGGAGATGACGATCGAGCGGCAAAACCTCATCCGCTACTATGAGCTCGGAAAAAGCGTGACCCGCGTAAAATCAAACGGCGTCCGCGACACGCACGATACGCTGCTGCGCTGCCGCGACGGCGGCTACATCAAAATCGTCCTCAATCCGGAAAAACAATGGGAGGGTCTGTGCAAAGCCTTGGGAAACCCGGAATGGACCAAAATGGAAATGTTCAGCGACAACATTCGCCCCAATTCAAAGCCCGGGACTATTTTTTGGAAATCGACCACCCGCGTGTCGGCAGACGCGTCTATCCGGGCTTGCCGTACAAATTGCAAAATGCGCACCCCCGAAACCATACAGGCGCGCCGCTGCTGGGGCAGCACAATGAAGAATTTTTTTGCGGCCATTTGGGAATGTCCAAAGAAGAGCTGAAAGAATTGGTAGAAGCAAAGATCATTTACAGAAGAAAGAGGCCAGGCACATATGGCAGAAGTGAAAAGCGCGATTGCGGGCAAGATTGCGGAAATCAACATTAGAGTCGGCGATACGGTCACGGACGATGACGAGATTTTGCTCCTTGAGGTGATGAAGATGGAAACGCCCATTTTTGGCGAGAATGGCACGGTCAAGGAGATCTTGGTCGCAAAGGGCGAAAGCGTCGGGGAAGGCCAGACAAATGTTTTCGACGGCCTCGCGCGGGTAGGCGGCAGATGGGCGGTCGTCATCGCTTTCAACAACGCGGCCATGGCCGGCGCGTGGCTGTCCGGGCAGGCCGACAACATCCTGCGCGTCACTGACATATCAAAGCGCCTCCGCCTGCCGCTTGTATATCTGCTCAACTGTTCCGGCGTGAAGCTCATGGAGCAGGAGGACATCTTTCCAAACCGGCGCGGAAGCGGCACCCCTTTCTTCCGGCACGCTGAGCTGCAGGAACTCGGAATCCCGATCATCGTCGGCATCTGGGGCACAAACCCGGCCGGCGGCGGCTATCACGGCATCAGCCCGTCGGTGCTCATCGCGCACAAGGACGCCAATATGTCCGTCGGCGGCGCCGGCATCGTCAGCGGCATGGCGCCAAAGGGATTTGTCGACGACGAGGTGGCGCAGGGCCTGATCGGCAATACCCGGGCGCTCCGCGCGATGCCACCGGGACGCGCGGAAATCCACCACGGCGGGACCGGTTTTTTCCGCGATGTCGGCGATACGGCCGAAAAGGCGGAAATGCTCGGCCTCGGCATGTCCGCCTTCTACTCGATCGAGCAAAGCGACATGCCAATGATGACCGTAGTGCTGCGCAAGGGCTCGGCGGCCGCGCATTATGTGCTCGGCGGCCCCACAGCCAACAACAACAATGTGTTCACGCTCGGCACCGCCGCGACGGAAATTTATGTCATGCACGGCGAGACGGCCGCGGCCGCAACCTATGCGCGCAGGCTCGTGAAGGAGCAGGACGCGGGCAAGCCGATCGGCGAAACGATCGCCAAAATGAACGGCATCATCGACAGTTACCACAAGACAAGCAGGCCCATTTTCAACGCGATACACGGCCAGCTTGACGAGGTGGTCGATCTGTCCAAGATTCGCGATTATTGCAAGGCTTTCGTGGGGTGCTATTATCAAAATCCAAAAAGTTTCTGCGCGCCGCACCATCAGATCATCCCGCGCACGATCCGGGGGTGACCCGCCGGGGAAAATGAAAATGAAATTATCTGCCCTTTATCTGATCCAATAGAATTGCAGCTTACCCGCCTGTTCGATAATATCAAATTCGTGATGGTCGGATGTTACCACAACGGCATCATGCAAAAATGCGGTGGCTAAAGCAAAAGAATCCGCAAACGAAATTCTGTAAGACACCTTGTATTCGGAAATCTTTTTGAGCAACGCGTCAGAGATGGAATCCACGATTGTTATCGGCAAACCCGAAAATGTGTTCAGAAATTCATCCGCTGCCGCTTCATTGCGGCTGCGCGCCAAATCATAATACACTTCGCAAAGATTTGCTTTGTGCATCAGCACCCTGTACCCGTCGATTTCCGCTTTTGCGATCAGGCCGGTTACAACATCGGCCCCTTCTTCTCCGGCCAATTGCGCAAGCACTGCGCAAGCGTCAAGGACATAGCAATCATTCATAAGTCTAAATCTTTTTCCGCTTGTTTGCGTGCTGCAAAATCTTTTGACGATAGTTCCGGATACTTGCCTTGCAAACTTTGCAGCAATGCTGAAGTTGTTGCATTAGGCGGCGCCGCCGTATCGTCCAGAATGGTTACGATCGCCTTCTGATTTTTTTTCAAAGATTTTGGCCGCGTGGTCGGAACAAAATAGTTTCCGTCATAGTATGCGTTTACTGCTTCCATTTCAACGTCCTTCCTTGGCGTACAATGAAGTTGAACTGCTTATTTCGTTGATTTGATTATAGCATATGAATCCTCCTGCTTCATCCTCCTGCTTCCTTATCAATTTTGGTTTACATTTTCTTTGGGCGGGGATATAATTGGCTATTGGCTGCTTGTTTTCCTTGGATTGGGGGCGGGCTTGTGCGGATGGGCGGTTTTGGAATTGAAACGGATGAGGAGAAATTGTAAAAATATGTCAGGTGGGGGGGGATTCTGACCCTCTGATTTGGGATGGGGCTGTATTTTGCAATTATGCTAAGGCTCTGATTCGATTTTTTACTCGATGGAATGATTACGGTACGCGGATTCCGCTGCCGTTTTTTTGCATGTGAAATACTGTCAGCCGTAGAGTGCCACGCGCTAAAGCGCTGCACTCTTGGCAGACGTGGTACAACGGCGCTGAAGCGCCTGTACCACTGTCATTCTTGGGCGCGAAGCGTCCCGAGAATCCGGAGAGTCACTGGATTCCCGGGCTAAACCCGGGAATGACAGCAGTTTTCCCGG
>JAITMX010000147.1 GCA_031290775.1 Eubacteriales Family XIII. Incertae Sedis bacterium | reverse complement strand
ACAGCCGAGTGCTCCACCATTGAGCTACCTCGGATCAATGTGCAATCCAAGTTGCGAGCCGAGGGATAGTGTACCACAGAAAAAAACGGTGTGTCAACGAAAAAAAAGTTGAGCCAATTGCGACCATTTTTTACCATTTTTACCGATCGGATCGCACCTGCCTACAGCGCGCAGTCCCCGATATCCAACGACGCGCCCGCCACCTGCGCCCGGGCGATCTCGCGCCCCTCCGCAAAAATCGCGTACTCGCCGTCGCCAAGGCCGTCAAACTTGTACTCTCCAAATGCGTCCGTAACTTGCTCGGCCGTGATTCCCGCGCCCGCGATCGTCACTGTGACGCCCTTCGCGCAGTCCCCGTCCTTCAGCACGCTGCCCGACACAAAATTTTTTGTGAAACGGTACAAATTTTTGTAATACACATGCGGCTTCGTCCCGTACTCGGCCTTGTAGGCGGAAAGCCCCTCGGCCTCCACGCGCCCCGCAAACGCCGCCGGCTCCTCCGTGTAAAACCTCAGCGCCCCTGTCGGGCAGCTGTGGACGCAGCGCGGCATGTCCCAGCCGTCGTCAAGCAAGTGCGCGCAAAAATCGCACTTCTGCGAAACCTGCTCTTGCACGTTCCACCATACGGACCCGTAGGGGCAGGACTTCGTGACATCCTTGTCCTTGCCGCCCTGTATCCCAAACATCACGATGCCGTCCTCGCGCCGCCGCACAAAGTCGCCCGCTTCCGCGCAGGGCGCGTTTTCGCACTGCATGCAGGGCTTGGGCAGAAAAGCCACGTCAATGCGGTCGTTTTGCCCGCGCTCGCGGCGCAGGATGTCCATCCAGCGATGGCCGTGGATCGGCATCGGCTTGGTGTACGGGGACCAATCGTTGTCGGCGTGCTCGTCCGTGCAGGCCATATAGCAGTTGTTGCAGTCGTGGCACAGCGCCACGTCCATGACCAAATATCTCTCTTTACTCATGACATCTTACCTCCCGTCCCATTTCTCGACCTGCACAAGCGCATGCTCCGTCGCCATGCCGCAGGCGTATTTCGACAGAAACCGCCCCGGCGTCAAAATATTGATGCAGCCGCCCCTGTCCGTCGACTCGCCGGGCTTTCCGACCGGGTTGTACTCCGCCGAGCTTTCATAGCAATGGCACGTGCCCTTCGGCAAGCGCTTCGTGACCTGGCAGGAAAACACGACCGCTCCGCGCTCGTTGTAGGCGCGGATCAAATCGCCGCTTTTGACGCCGCGCGCCGCCGCGTCTTCCTCGTTCATGCGGAAGATCCAATAATAATGCCCGTCCACGAAGACCCGGTGGTCTTTGATGTCGTTGAGGAAAGAGTCTTTCCCGTCGCCCATCGTATGGAAAGAAAAGCGCGGGTGCGGCGTGACGACCGCCAGCGGGTACTGTTTGAAGCGCTCCGTGTGGTGCCCTTCCCACGACTCAAGATACATGGGCATGAGCGGCCGTTCCTTGTCGTCCGTATCATAGTGTCCAAACCGCTTCAGGCTGTTGGAAACAAACTCGACCTTGCCCGACTGCGTCTGCAGGCCCTTCATCTCATACAAATCGCCCGGCCTCATATGCGAAATCCAGCCGCGCGTGTCCTGCGGCCTGTCTTCCGCAAACCAGCGCATCGGAGGCGCGGAAGGCGCTTTCCCGTCTACCGGCACGATATAGTACTGCTTTTTCTTGAAATCCTCCCAGCTCATCTTTGTCGGCATATCCGAAGCGTTGTAAGCCTCCTCGCACCATTCCAAAATATCCTTGCCGTCCGAGTACAGATCGCCGACGCCAAGCCGCTTGCAGATTTCCCAAAAGATGTGGAAATCGCTCATGGACTCGCCGAGCGGCTGGATGCACTGCTCCTGAAAGACGATGAACCTGTGGTTTGCCTGGTTGTGGCTGTCCGGGTTGTACCCCGAGTTTGAAGCCCATTCCGAAACGTCCCAACGCTCAAAGTTTGTGCACGCCGGCAAAATGATGTCCGCAAACGGCACCTCGCCCTCAAACCAGACCGACTGGCTCACGACCATCGGGAGCCGCTTCGTGCGGTACATCTTTGCGTAGCGGTTTGTCTCGCCCATCGTGCCGATATGCGGCCCGCCGTATTTGTAATAAAGGTGCATGCGCGGATACCCGTCCGCCGGCCATTGGTAGCGATGGAATTGCTGCTCGATGGAATCGCCGACAAACCCGCGGCCGCTCCATTCCGTATGGTCGTCCAAAATGCATTCCGGCACGCGGAGCCTTGGGACATGGGCGCCCGAGCCCGTTGACAGGGTGCTTGTGAGCGGATGGTTGCCCGAATCATGCGCGAACATCCGCGAGGCCCAGACGGCCCCCGCCGCCGAGTTTGCGGGGTCGCCGCAGATGCCGCCGTCCGCATAGCCGGGAAAGTAAAAGTCGCTGTCCACCGGCACGCCCTCCGTCGTCGTATACAGCCCAATCCCCGGCTTGCCCAGCCCCTGCATCGTGATGAGGGCGATCATCATGCGCGTCCAGTCCATCCCGACCGCGCTGCGGCACGCGCCGCCCCAGCCGCCCTTGCCGCCGGCCGCGAGCATCGTCTTGTGGCTCGCCCATTCCCGCGCCAGCGCGCGGATGTCATGCGCTTTCAGCTTGCACTCCGCAGCCGCCCATTCCGGCGTTTTCGGCACGCCGTCGCTTTCGCCGAGGATGTACTTCGTCCACTCCTCAAAGCCAAAGGCATGCGTGGCGACATATTCCTTGTCGTAGGTGCCCTCTTTCAGCCACACATAGGCGATGGCCGCCGCAAGCGCGGCATCCGTCCCAAGCTGCGGCGAAAACCACTTTCCGCCGTACAGCGCGTTCGTATGGTTGTAGTAAGGGTCGATAAAGACAAATTTGACGCCGAGCTCCTGCAGCCACTGCCGCCGCACCGTGCTCTCAAACGCGCCGTAGATGCCGTTGTTCGTCTCCGGGTCGGAAGACCACCAGACGATCATTTCGCAATTTTGGATGCAGTCCTCAAACCCGTCCGTCTGCTCCAGGATGCCAAGCCGCCCCGTGAACCCCCACATATGCGTCGCGCCCCAATGCCAGCCTTCCCAGCTGTCCGGGTTGTGGTCCGCATAGGTCGCCCCGATCGAATTCATGAACCGGAACACCACAGAGTGCCGATAATTGACAAAGCCCCACAGATGGTGGGAAGAAGGCTCGATGACGATCGAAGCCGGGCCCACCTCGCGTTTGCAGTACCTGATTTCGTCGCAAACGATATCCAGCGCCTCGTCCCAGCTGATGCGTTCATAGCCGGGGTACTTGGGGTCGCCCCCAGGCTGCGGCTCGCCGCGCAGCTCCTGGTTGCGCTCGCCCTTGGGGTCAAAGCCGATGCGCTTCAGCGGGTAAAGCAGCCTTTTTTCCGAATGCACGATAGACTTCGACGCCGCCGTCACAGGCGTCATCGTAGACTTCCGGGGCGGCGTGAACGTCTTGCCGCGCGCCTCGATCGACCACGACGGCGCGTCCTCGTCCGTCAGGTCGATGGGCAGCACCCGCACGATTTTGTTCGCTTCCACATCCACGTCGACAAAGCAAGGGCCGCCCGTGGTCAGTTGGGTCTTGCGGACCAATTTGTTCAGTTTGTCCATGAAATCCTCTCCTTCTCATCTCTTCTTGCTCTCTTCTGCCCGCAACGGCAGATTTGCCATATTATACACTGCAAATACCGCTGCCGTCTATATATCGCATCGCGCCGAAACCCAAACCCAAACACGCTCGAGGGTTCAGCCCCGCATTTGGCTTACGGCGCAATAGCATGCATTCTTATTTATTATCGCATATTTTTGTCAATGTCAACATCGAAAATTAACTTGCTTTGTGCGTTTTCACATATCAATTGAAATTTCAATCTATAAAGAGAATAGCTGTTTGTTTTTTTGCATAATAAATTATTTGACATTATTTCTATTTTATACTATTGTTTACAATAATTAACACTTTACACGCCCTTCATTGTAGGGTATAGTATCAATGAGAAGCGAGTGGAAAACAATTATCGAACCTTTCTCAATTCGGAACATTTCGATGTGATTTGGGAGAAACTCGGATTCGGAGATGCTGAGTTAAGAGAACTGCAAAATTTGCTCATTAAAAATCCCGAGTGCGGAGCCTTGATGCGCGGGACGGGCGGATTTCGAAAAATGCGTTATGCGCGGGGCAACAAGGGAAAAAGCGGCAGCGTTCGCGTAATTTATTTGGATTTGCATGCGTACAATTTTGTGGTCTTGATGCTTGCCTATCCGAAATCTGAAAAGGAAACGTTGTCACAAGCGGAGCGGAATGCACTGAAAGCGATTTCGGGGAAAATAATTCAAGGATTCAAGTCAAGCAAGAAGGAGTGGTGAAAATGAATATTCCGGGATATGAAAACAAAACATTCGGAGAAACGTTAATAGAAGCCGCAGAACAAGTCGTTGGCCATTTGGAAAACAAGCGGAAGCTGCGCGTCGATACGGTGGCAATCGAACCGATTCCAAACTATACGCCTGGGATGATTAAGGCCCTCCGCGAAAACATCCATTTGCCCCAGAGCCTTTTCGGCGCTGTCATCGGCGTGTCAAAAAAGACGGTAGAAGCATGGGAGGCCGGCACCCGAAAGCCCGGAGGGTCCGCGCAAAGGCTGTTCGCAGAGATAGACCACAATCCAAACTACTTGAACAAAATCCTGCAAATCCACAGCACGCAGCCATGATGCCGCAAAAATCGCCCATTCATGTTGGCGGGGCAAGCGTGTCTATCCGTCGCCCCGCACCCTACGCGGTCTTCCGCCCCGCTCTGCTTTCGCCCTCGCCTTCTTCTTCGTCCGCGCCCGCCTTGCCCCGCCGCGCCTTATACACGGCAAGCAGCGCGAGGTGGGCGATGAAGAATATGGCCACGATGAACGTGTAGCGGTTGATCCATGCCATCGGCAGGCGCGTGTCGTCAAGGATGAGCCAGACGATTGGCGTCAGTATGCCGACGATGCCGGACAGCAGCCGCAGCAGCCGCCCGCGCCGCTTTCCCTTCTCTTCCCCGCCACGGCCGCCCGCGCCCTCTTCGCTTTCCCCATCCTTGTTTCTCCGGCGCAGGAGGGCCCCTGCGGCCAACAGCGCTGTAATGACGACCGCGACAACCGAAAGGATCAGCGAGAGCAGGCTCCAGATCGCGGAGCTCTTCCCGTTGCCGAGCGGCACGTTGCCGGCCGCGAGGTCGCTGAAGATATTCCCCGTCTGCACGGCAAGCTTCGCCTCGTCCGCAAGCGTCAGCCCCGCGTAGGCGGCGGACATGCCGGCCTCTGCGGCTGGCGCCGCGCCGGCCTCTGCCGCGTCTTGCGGGGGCGCCTCCTCCGCAGGCCCTGCGGCGGGCTCGGGCTCAGGCGCGGGCGCAGGGACAGGCGCTTCCGGCTCAGGCGTCTCGGGCAATGCCGGAGGGATGACGCGCGGCGGGACGGGGGGCTTCGGCGCAGGCGGCTCGGGCGTCACCGGCGCGGGCGTCGCGGGGATTCCAGCCCACACGGCGTACAGCGTGATCTCCCCGTCCACAAACAGGGCGCCGCCTGCGGGACAATCAGCCGCGGCCGCCGAAGCGTCCCGCGACCAGCCGAGGAACGCGAAGCCCGCCTTTTCAAGGCCCCCCTTGCCTTGGATGGCGGCGTTTGAGCCATACCCGTGCGTTTCCGCGGAGGGGGGCGCCCCCGCCGTATTGCCGTTGCCGTCGTAGTAGATGGTATAGCTGCTCAGTTCCCACTGCGCCGTATAAGTCGCAGTGCCGGAGACCGCCGCCGCCGGCGAAGGCGTCCAGCCCGTGAAGCGCCATCCCGCTTCCGAAGGCGTCTGCGGCGCGGCCGGCGTGGCATCGCCGTAATGCAGCCCGCCTGTGACCTGCGCGGCAAATATCCCGTGCGCCCCCGGCGCGTATGTCACCGTGCAGTCGATCGCCTTCCACTGCGCGTGGAGCGTCAGGTTCCCGGCAATGCTATAGGGCGTGAAAGCGTGCCCGTTTGCATACGTGGCGCCTGTGCCGTTCGCTGCCGTGTTCCAGCCCGTGAATGTGCAGCCCGCCTTGGCGAAGGCGTTCGCCCTCAGCGCCGCGTTTTCGCCGTACACTACGGCGGTATCCGCCATCGTGCCTGTGCCCGTGTTCGCCTTGTAGCTGATGGCATACGGGTTCGCCAATTTGTCGGCTGTCGTAGGCGTGTCCCTAAATCCTGTAGTATCCGCGGGCTCTTTTACAAGCGCGGTGTTTGATATCTCGCCTGTCTCCGCTATGACTTTCACAGTGAATGTGACGACCGCGTCAGCGCCCGCCGCCACGTTCGCAAACGTCCACACGGTGAGGTCGCCTTCGGCCGTCACCGTCAGATTGCCCGCAGCCTGCGTCGTGTCCGCAAAGCCGCCCGTTCCGGCGGGTGCCTTGTCCTTGATAATAATGTCGCCGGCTGCCGTAGACGAGTTTTTGACCGTTACGGTGTAGGTGATGATGTCACCCGTCCCCGCCGTGCCGGCCGCCGAGGACGTCTTTGCGTCAGAGCGGTAATAGTTGATATCGTAATTGTTGTAGCCGTATTTGAACGGCGAAGTAAAGGTCTTGGTCAGGATATTGGCATCGTGCAGAGCAATATCGGAAGCTTTTATCTCATAGGATGCCCGCGCCTTATTGTCTGCGAACGTCACATCCTTGCCAACCTGTAGTTTAGCGTAATCGGAGGTGTAGATGCCGCCGCCGTTACCCGCAGCCTCGTTGCCTGTAATGGAAACCGCATCGTCTATTTCTACTTGCGCGAGGTTGAAAATACCGCCGCCGTTACCATTAGTTTCATTGTCGTAAATCTGTACATTACCTGTAATCTGCAGGGGATTGGTGGCAGTTGCTGCAACAGCGATTCCGCCGCCGCCGCCATCAAGGCTGTTCGTCTTATTGTTATAAATCTTTACGTCCCCTGAAATGGCGGCATCCGCTGCCCCAATATACACGCCGCCGCAGCCAAGAAGGGTGCTGGCGATTCGCCCGTTCGATTCGTTGCCATAAATTTCGACGTATCCCGAAATCCTCAATTTGCTGCTGCCACTAGAATAAACCGCTCCGCAATAAGTTGCTGCTTCGTTGTCATAAATCTTCACGTTGCCCGAAATGGCCAGCTCACCGCCGGAATTATGAATCGCTCCGCTAGAAGTTCCTGCCTTATTGCCATAAATCTCCACATTGCCCGAAATGGTCAGCTTGCCGGGGTAATTATAAATCGCTCCGCCGGAAACTGCTGCCTTATTATTATAAATCTCTACTTTGTCGGTACCGGCACCACCCGTAATAATAAATTCGGCACCGTTATTAAGAATCGCCCCAGCGTAATTCGCTGACTCATTCTCATAAATCTTTACATTGCCCAAAATAGTCAGTTTCTTGCCTTGATTGATAAAGATTGCACCCGCGCTACGGGCTATCGACTTATTTCTGTATATCTCCACATTGCCCGTGATTGTGAGCGTTGCGGTGCCTATGGCATGATTGAAGGCAAATGCACCTCCGGCGTCCGTCGATTCATTGTCATGAATTTTGACGTTGCCTTCAACCGTCACGGTCGGATTGCCATATCCCACAATGATTCCGCCGCGACTTCCGTCCGAGGTGGTTCCCGTTGACTTGTTCCCGCTGATTTCAACATCCCCGCGGATAGTTGCAAGCGTATCGCTGAAAGCAAACAGCACGCCCCTCTCCACGACATTGCCAATGATCTTGGTGCTTCCCTCAATCACCAAGGATGCGCAGCTGTAACCATTTATAACGCCGCCTATAGTGCCGCCTGAAATGCTGGCATGTGGGGAAATGAGATGATTGTCGAAGTTTTTAATAATACTGGCGCCGGTGATATCGAGTGATGCGGTGGCGTTGTTGACTAAAATCGCCGGATTATCAGTCGGGCCGGCTA
>JAITMX010000126.1 GCA_031290775.1 Eubacteriales Family XIII. Incertae Sedis bacterium | reverse complement strand
TGCCGGCGGCGTTTGCGCGGCGCCTTGCTGCTGCGTTTGGCCGGGCGGCGTATACACCGGCGTAGCGCCCGGCTGGGGCGCGGCTTGCGCGGGTGCCGCCGGCAGCGTATACGCGGGCGGCGTTTGCTGCAGCGGCGCCCATGTTTCCGCCGCAGGTTGCGCCGGCGGTGCCGCGGCTTCCTGCGCGCCGTCCCCTGCGGGCTGTGCGGCCTGCGCACCGTCCGCTGCGGGCGGCGTCATGGCCTGTGCGCCTCCCTCTGCGGGCTGCGCCACGGCCTGCGCCGCCTCCGCTGCGGCCTGCACCGCTTTGCCAAAATCTTTGTTGTCTTCTTCAAACATCTTCTTGTCTCCTTTGACATGGATTTTTGCATATGGCCAATCCTGTGAACCTATTCTAAGCGGGCTTTCTTAAATCAGGCTGAAATCCGCAAAGCGCCTACCCCTGCGCAAGCTTCTTGTAATTCGCGAGCCGCTCGCGCGCGTCGGCCTCGCATTCCTCAAACAGGCTCTCCGACACATCCGGAAATTCCGACTGCAGCGAGGCGTAGCGCACCTGCGCCATGATGAAGTCGCGAAAACTTTCCGTCGGCTCCTTTGAATCGAGCAGGAAAGGGTTTTTCCCCTCGTCCTTCAGCAGCGGGTTGTAACGGTAGAGCTGCCAATAGCCCGATGCCACCGCGTCCTTCATGTTTTCCTGCGTCTTGCCCATGCCCTTCCTGAGCCCGTGGTTGATGCAAGGCGCGTAGCAGATGACGAGGGACGGGCCGTCGTAGGCCTCCGCCTCGATGACCGCCTTCATGAACTGGTTTTTGTCGGCGCCCATCGAAACCTGCGCGACATAGACATAGCCGTAGCTCATCGCCATCATGCCGAGGTCCTTTTTCTTCACGCGCTTGCCCGAGGCGGCAAATTTTGCGATTGCCGCCGCCGGCGTCGATTTTGAAGCCTGCCCGCCCGTATTGGAATAGACCTCCGTGTCGAACACGAGAATGTTGACGTTTTCGCCGGAGGCAAGCACATGGTCGAGGCCGCCGTAGCCGATGTCGTAGGCCCAGCCGTCGCCGCCGAGCGCCCATATGCTCTTTTTCATCAGGTGGTCCCTGTCCGCGAGTATCTCCGCGCAAAGCGCACAGGCCGGGCAGGGGCACCGCGTCTCCCCGGCTTCTTTCCTCGCCTTTGTTTCTTTTGTCATATCCGCGTCGCCCGCGCTTTCGGCGTACGCGATCGTCTCGTCGATTGTGGCAACGCCCCAAGCCAGCCTTTCCGCATAAGCCTCCGCGGCCGCCCGGGCTTCCGGCCCGCCCCCTTCCTTGCTGTCCAGCCACGCCCGCGCCGCGTCCCGTACGCTTTGGTCCACATAATCGATTTCAAGCAGCGCCCGCGTCTTGTCTTCCAGTTTGGCGCGCATCTGTTTCGTCGCGACCGCCATGCCGTGCCCATACTCCGCGTTGTCCTCAAACAGCGAGTTTGCCCACGCGGGGCCGCGTCCGTTTTCATCCTTGCAGTAGGGCATGGACGGCGCCGACGCGCCCCAGATGGACGAGCAGCCCGTCGCGTTCGCGATGAGCATGCGGTCGCCAAAAAGCTGTGTGACGACCTTGATATAAGGCGTTTCGCCGCAGCCGGCGCAGGCACCCGAAAACTCGATATAAGGCTTTGCAAACTGGCTTCCTTTGATCGATTCCTTGCCCATGACGCCGTCTTTCGGCGCAAGCTTTGCGAAGTAATCCCAGTTGGCCTCATCCCTTGCGTCCCACCCCGCCACGCTCATGACGAGCGCTTTCTGCTTGGCAGGGCAGATGTCGGCGCAGTTGCCGCAGCCCATACAGTCGAGCGGGCTCACCTGCATGCGGTAGGAAAGCCCCTCAAAGCCCTTGCCGGCCGCCGGGACCGTCCCAAACGAAGACGGCGCTTCCGCAAGCTCGGCATCCGTCAGCAGCGCGGGCCTGATGCTCGCGTGCGGGCAGACAAAGGCGCATTGATTGCATTGGATGCAGTTTTCGGGAACCCATGACGGGATCGTGATCGCGACGCCGCGCTTTTCGTAAGCCGACGTGCCAGACGGGAACGTGCCGTCCTCGCGCCCGGCAAAACTGCTGACCGGCAAGCTGTCGCCTTCCTGGCGGTTCATCGGCACGAGCACCTCGTCGATAAATGCCGGCGCCTGCCTGCCGCGCGCGCCCTTGTCCGGCGCGTTTTCCCACGATGCCGGAATCTGTACGGCTTCAAAGCCCGAGACCCCCTGATCGACGGCCGCGTAGTTCATATCCAAGATTTTCTGCCCTTTCTTCCCGTAGGCTTTTTCAATCCCCTCTTTCAGGTATTTCACGGCGTCGTAGGTGGGGATGACTTCCGTGAGCGCAAAGAACGCGGCCTGCATCACCATGTTGATGCGGCCCCCGAGCCCTGCCTCGCGCGCGATCCGGTACGCGTCCATGACATAAAAACGGATGTGTTTTTCGGCAAGCGCGCGTTTGACAGAGGGCGGCAGGTTGCCTTCGAGCTCTTCCGCAGACCAAGTGGTGTTCAGCACAAAAATGCCGCCGGGCTTCAAATCTTTCAGCATATCGTACTGCTCAAGATAGGCCTGGTTGTGGCAGGCGACATAGTCCGCCCTCGTGATGAGATAGGTCGATTTGATCGGCTTCTTGCCAAAACGCAGATGCGAGATCGTGACGCCGCCCGACTTCTTTGAATCGTAGGAAAAATACCCCTGCGCGTACAGCTCCGTGTGGTCGCCGATGATTTTGATCGCCGTTTTGTTGGCGCCGACCGTGCCGTCCGAACCGAGGCCCCAAAACTTGCACATAATCGTGCCTTCGGGCTCGGACGACAGCGCCGCGTCGAAATCCAAAGACGAGCCGGCCACATCGTCCTCGATGCCGATTGTGAAATGGCCTTTCGGCGCCTCTTTCGCAAGATTGTCGTAAACGGCGACAATCTGCCCCGGCGTCGTGTCCTTGGAACCGAGCCCGTAACGCCCCGCGTAGATTTCGGGCGCGTCCTTCCTGCCGTAAAGCGCCGAGCGCACATCGAGGTACAAAGGGTCGCCGGGCGCGCCGGGCTCCTTCGTGCGGTCGAGCACCGCGACGCGCTTTGCGGAAGCGGGCAGCGCCGCGAGAAAGGCCTCCTCGCAAAACGGCCGGTACAGCCGCACTTTCAGCAGCCCGACTTTCCGGCCCGCCAGCACGTTTTCCAAAGTCTCCTCAATCGTCTCGCAGACCGAGCCCATCGCGACAATCACCTGCTCCGCGTCCTCCGCGCCGACATAGTCAAACAGATGATAGGGGCGCCCCGTCTTTTCGCTGATCTTTTCAAGGTATTCCGAAACGATGCCGGGCAGCCTGTCGTAATACGGCTGCGCCGCTTCGCGCGCCTGAAAAAAGATATCGGGGTTTTGCGCCGTGCCGCGGGTCACGGGGCGCTCGGGATTGAGCGCCTTGTCCCGAAAAGCCCGCACGGCATCCATATCCAGCATTTCGGCAAGGTCGCTGTAGTCCCAGACCTCGATTTTCTGCACCTCGTGCGAAGTCCGAAAACCGTCAAAAAAGTGCAGGAACGGCACACTCGATTTGATTGCCGCAAGATGGGCCGCCGCGCCGATATCCATGGCCTCCTGCACCGATGAGCTCGCAAGCAGCGCAAAGCCCGTCTGCCTGGCGCCCATGACGTCGGAATGGTCGCCAAAGATGCAAAGCGCGTGCGCCGCCAGCGTCCGGGCGCTGACATGGAAAACGCCGGGAAGCAGCTCGCCGGAAATCTTGTACATATTGGGGATCATGAGCAAGAGGCCCTGCGAAGCCGTATAGGTCGTCGTCAGCGCGCCCGCCTGCAGCGCACCGTGCATCGCGCCCGCCGCGCCCGCCTCCGACTGCATCTCCGTCAGCCTCACCGTCTGCCCAAAGAGGTTTTTGCGCCCGTACGCGGCCCATTCGTCCACGCATTCGGCCATCGGCGAGCTCGGCGTGATGGGATAAATCGCGGCGACGTCCGTAAACGCGTACGAAACATGCGCCGCCGCCGTATTGCCATCCATTGTTTTGATCAATTTTTCACTTGCCATGGTACAAACCCCTTCTCGTTTACTTTGTTTCTTTGTATCTTTGTTTCTTTGGTTACGAGCCGCCTTATTGCATGAATTTGATTTCAATAGATAATAGACTGGATAATAGTCTATTACTTTTTTCGTTCAGAATAAAGAGGGTAATTTCACGATTTGTGCAATTTCACGAATTTCACGTTACTGTTCACACCCTAACCGCCAGGGAGTGTCATTGCGAGCGAAGCGAAGCAATCCAGCGGATAATGGATTGCCGCGGTCGCTGCGCTCCCTCGCAATGACGGGCAATTGGCTTGCA
>JAITMX010000059.1 GCA_031290775.1 Eubacteriales Family XIII. Incertae Sedis bacterium | reverse complement strand
ACTGAACACCACAACTGTAATCGTAAAAAACCGGACAAGCCGTTTTGTCGGCAGTCACTGCGGGGCGCGCCCCGCGGGAAGGCGTCCGGAGGGGAACCCGCTTCCCGGCGAGAGTCAGGATACTTGAAAAGGCATGCAGGCAAAAGCACCCGGGTGTGGGGAGTTGCAGTATGAAAAATAAAGTTCCGAAACGGACGGCTTTGTCCGCTGTATTTATAATAATTTGCATACCGGCTGTTATCGTCGCCGATGTCTTGCTGTTTCATGACCGCAGCTATTACGCGGCGAGCCTGATCATCATTGCGCTTGCCATGCTTCCGTTTGCCTTGGTGTTTGAAGGCCGGAAGCCGCAGGCGCGGGAGCTCGTGGTTATCGCGGTAATGGTGGCCATCGCGGTGGCGGGCCGCGCGGCATTTTTCATGGTGCCGCAATTCAAGCCTGTGGTGGCTTTGGTGATTATCGCGGGCGCGGCGCTCGGAGCGGAAAGCGGCTTCATCGTCGGCGCCTTGTCGGGCTTTGTGTCCAACTTCATCTTCGGGCAGGGCCCGTGGACGCCGTGGCAGATGTTCGCGTTCGGGATGATTGGCTTTATCGCGGGGCTTTTGTTCTACAAGTTGGCGGCGTCCATCGGCGCGCCGAGCCGCGGCGGTCTGCCGCCGCGGTCTGCCGCGGGGAGCGGCAAATGGTACGACACGGGGCGGCTCGGCTGGAACGTAAGGGCGCGAAAGCGTGTGGAATGGCTGCGGGTCTTCGCCCTCTGCGTTTTCGGCGGCGGTATCACCTTCGTACTCTACGGCATCCTGCTTGACACAGCCGCGACGGTGATGTTTTCGCAGGGCGGATTTTCGATGTCCGCGCTCCTTGCGACGTATATCTCAGGCATCCCCCTCAATATGATACACGCGGTTTCCACCATCATCTTTCTTCTGATACTCGCGCGGCCGATGATCGAAAAGCTCGAACGGGTGAAAAAGAAATACGGGCTTTTGGGGGCTGAGGCATGAAAGCGGGCGGCGCGGCGCGGAGCATTTTCGCGGGCTATCATCCATTGGTGAATTATCTTTGGTTCGGCTACGCGATCCTTGTCCCTATTTTCTTCACGCAGCCTGTGTACCTCGCGGTTTCGTTTGCTTCCGCGCTCGCGTATTCGCTTTATCTCGGGGGAAGAAAAGCCTTGAAGTTTGATCTGGGTTTTGTGCTGCCGCTCATGGTGATTGCCGCCTTGTTCAACCCCGCGTTCAACCACAAAGGCATCACCATCCTGTTCTATTTCCATTACAATCCAATCACACTGGAGTCCATCCTCTACGGCATTTGTACGGCGGCCATGATCGGCGGCGTTATCCTTTTCTTCACCTGCTACAACGCCCTCATGACGTCGGACAAATTCATCTACTTGTTCGGGCGGCTCGTGCCGGCGATGTCGCTCATCATCTCGATGGCGCTGCGCTTCATCCCGCGCTACACGGCACAGGCAAAACGCATTGCGTCCGCGCGGCGCGGGATCGGCTTTGATGTGTCGTCGGGCGGGTTTTTTACGCGCCTTCGGAACGGCGGGGAGGTTCTCTCTGTAATGGTGACGTGGGCGCTTGAGAACGGGATCGAAACCGGCGATTCCATGCTGTCGCGCGGCTATGGCCTGCCGGGGAGGACGGCCTACTCAAACTACCGCTTTGACGCACGCGATCGAATTTTGCTTGCGGTACTCGCCGTGCTGATGGCGGTTTCGCTGGCTTGCTGTATCACGGGCGCCATCTCCGTGATGTACTACCCGATGTTCATCATGGAGCGTGTGCGTCCGTTCGCGGGGATTGCGTATGTCTGCCACGGCGCGGTCTGTCTGTCGCCCTTTGCGCTCGAATTGCGCGAGGACGCGCAATGGCGGTCCTCGCGTGCGGGGATTTCGGCGAAACCGCGGGCAAGGCAGGAGGACGCGAATGGCACTTTTTGAAATCAAGGGAGTCAGCTTTTCGTACCCCGAACGGGAGCGGCCCGCGCTGAAGGACGTGTCGCTGTCCGTGGGCGCGGGCGAGTTTGCAGTGCTTTGCGGAAAATCCGGCTGCGGAAAATCCACACTCCTGCGCCATCTGAAAACCGTCCTCACCCCGTTCGGCAAGCGCGCGGGGGAAGTCCGCTTTGACGGCAGGCTGCTTTCGGACGTCCCGCAAAGGGAACAGGCTTCGCGCATCGGCTTCGTGCTTCAAAGCCCGGACAATCAGATTGTCACGGACAAGGTCTGGCATGAACTCGCGTTTGGGCTTGAAAGCCTTGGCGAGAAAACGCCCGTGATCCGGCGCCGCGTCGCGGAGATGGCGAGTTTTTTCGGTATACAGGAATGGTACGAAAAAAGCGTGGCAGAGCTTTCGGGCGGGCAGAAGCAGCTTCTCGCATTGGCCGCGGCGCTTGCGATGCAGCCCGATGTCCTGATTCTCGATGAGCCGACGGCACAGCTCGACCCCATCGCGGCCGAGGACTTCATCTGTACGCTGAAAAAAATCAACGATGAAATCGGTACGACGATCATCCTGTCGGAACACCGGCTCGAAGGGGCGCTGCCCCGCGCGGACCGCGCCGTCGTGATGGGCGGCGGGGAGATCCTCTGCGAGGGCGGCGCGTCGGACGTAGCGCACATCCTGAAGGAAAAAGCGGATCCGATGCTGACAGCCATGCCGACGCCGATGCGCGTTTACCTTGCGCTCGAAAGCGCGGCCGCGGGCCATGTCCCGCAAACGGTGCGCGAAGGCCGGCTGTACCTGCAAGGTGTATCAGGAGGACGTCCCCCTGACACACCCGACGCGCGCGGCCTTTCAATAGGCCGCCGTGTAACAGCAGCCCTCCGCGACGAAGCACATCCTTTGATCGAACTGAAAGATGTCTGGTTTCGCTATGAACGCGAGGGGCGGGATATTGTCAAAGACCTTGCGCTTCGCGTCTGCCCCGGCGAGCTCGTCTGCGTGGCGGGCGGCAACGGCACGGGCAAAAGCACGATGCTCGGCGTCGTGACAGGCGAAAACAAATATTACAGAGGGCGCGCAAGGACGCTTGGCCTTGACCCGAAGAAAGCGGGCGGCCGGGCGCTCACGGACGCGGGACTCGCCGCGTTGCCGCAAGACCCGCAAACGCTGTTTACGCGCGCGACGGTTTTCGACAATCTCATCGAAACGGCGGCCGCCTGTGCGAAACGGCGCGGGGAAAAACCCGTACCGGAAAACATCGAAGCGGATGTGCGCCGTGTGTGCGCGCTCACGGACACGGCGGACCTGATGGGCTTTCACCCCTACGACGTGAGCGGCGGCGAGCAGCAGCGCACGGGACTGGCGATGGCGCTTCTCACAAGGCCGAAACTGCTCTTGCTCGACGAACCGACGAAGGGTATGGACAGTTTCTTTAAAGAGAAATTCGCGGCGATCTTGGGGGACCTCTGCGCGGAAGGGATGGGCGTCCTCATGGTGTCGCACGACGTGGAGTTTTGCGCCAAGTACGCGGATCGCTGCGCCTTGTTCTTCGGCGGCGGCATTGTCAGCGAGGGCGAGCCGCGCGCTTTCTTCAGCGGCAACAGTTTCTATACCACCGCCGCCAACCGCATGTCCAGAGGTATCATAGAAAACGCGGTGACCGCCGAGGAAGTCATAGAGTGTGTCAAGTTATACATCTCATGACACATACCCATGACACATACGTCCCCTTGATATAGGCTTACAAAAGGCCGACGTCGATACGGATCGTTGCGTCGTTCAAAACCGCGCCCGCGTCTGAAACCGCGCCCGCGCCTGAGCCCTCAAAGTCTACCAAATAAAGACGGCTGCGGTACCGGAAGTGTTTGATCTGCCGCAGCGCGGCATGAAGCGGGTCGTTTTCATACAGGCCGAGCAGCAGAAGGTCGTAGGCCTTTGTTTCCGCAAGTACCGCGCGGAGGAAATCCGCAGCGATTTTTGGGGTGCCCGCGTGCAAAAGCGCGGCCGAAGCGTAGTTTGCCGCCGCGCCGGCCTTGGGGAAGGCGGGATAGCCGAGGAGATGGACGGGAAGTTTGCTGAGCGCTTTGTAGGCGCCGCCGTATCCCGTGATCCGGTATTGCTTATAGGACTGCTGATTCCACACCGCGCAAGCGGCGGTGATTTCCCCGTCGCCGCCGCGGAAAGAATAAAAATCCGCGGTCGGGCTATCAAAAACGACGGCGGCCAGATCATGATCGGCCTGATGTTTCTGATAGAAATCCCGCAGCACCGCGTCGGCGCCCCGGCGCAGTACCGCCCCGCCCGCCCGCGGATGGCGCTCGCGCAAAGCCCGCCCGCCCGGTTTCAAACAGTAGACGGTATAGTCGCCGCGGTAAAGATAGCGGGGCATATTCCGGCGCCTTTTCTCGAGCAGATGCCGCGCCGGGAGATTGTCCGACAGAATAGTCGTCATATACAGATCCGCTTCTTTTGTATGCGCGCGCAGGAAAGCGTAAAAGTCCGGCATGAAGCGGAGCAGTTTCCCGTTTCCGGGAAGGAGTTTCAGCCCTGTAAGATAGCCCACATTTTTTTCGCGGCCGCAGACAAAGGCCTTGCGCATTACGCAAGCGCCGACGCCGACCGCTTGCCCGCTCTCTTCGTTTTTGAGCAGACAAATGACGGCTTTATAGCCCTCGGCGGCAAGGGACAAATAGGGATTCGGCTTCCGCTCGAAACGGATGCCGATGCCGCCGCTGAACTCCATGCAGTCGAAGATGCGGTCGATCGCTTCGGCGTCGTCCGGCGTCGCAAGGCAAATCGCGTAACTGCTCCTGCCCTTATTATTTGGGGAGTTCATCGAGATTCTCTCCGATGGGGACATTCATTTTTTCGTCTACTTCTGTGCCAAGGCGAAGATTCATCGCCCAAAAAAGCGACCACATCAGGGGGCTTGTATGGCGCATTGCGTGCAGGCCGCGGCGCAGGACGACGGACCCCGCGGAAAATTCCCGGCGCGCTTCGTGGCAGCGGCGGCTGAGTTCCTCCGGCGTGAAGTGTTTGGGACGAAAGGCGAGTTCCCCGTAGTTGTAATCCTCGGCGAGCCACCAAGCGTCGTGGAGCAGTCGGCCGCCTTGCTGAAGATCACGGTAAAGCTGCGTGCCGGGATAGGGCAGCAGATGATTGAACGCGGCCGTGTAGAATTTGTGTTTTTCCGCGAAGGCCACCGTGCGTTCGATCGTAGCGGGCGTATCCCCGTCGTAACCCATGACGAAGGTGGCGTAGATGCCGATCCCGGCATCGTGGATTCGCCGGACCGACTCGCCTTGCGCGAGCCCGGTCATGAAACCCTTTTTCATCTGACGCAGACTTTCCTCCTCAAGGCTTTCAAAGCCGATCAGAATCAATTCGCAGCCGCTCTTCTTCATGGCTTTCAGAAAGGCGGGGTCGGACGCCATGGCCAGCGTGCCTTGCCCGGCCCATTTGATACGGTGCGGCGTCAGAGCGGAAAACAGCGCTTCCGCGTGCGCCTTGTCCGCCGTGAGGTTGTCGTCCACGAGGAAGTGATATTTGTGCGGGGACAGCGAAACATCCCGGAGGATGTCCTCGATATCCCTTTTGTAATATCGGCAGCGGTAATATTGCGAGATCGCGCA
>JAITMX010000046.1 GCA_031290775.1 Eubacteriales Family XIII. Incertae Sedis bacterium | reverse complement strand
TAGACGACCACGGTAGAGTGCCACGCGGCAAAGCCGCTGCACTCCTCGATGCCTTTTTCACGCCGCTTCAGCGGCAATGTGAAAACGGACAGCGGAGGTGTGCGAGGTACAACGGAGCTGAAGCTCCTGTACCTCTGCCACGCGCTGAAGCGCTGTCGTCCTCGAATGGGACGTTCCAGCGGTGAAGCACCACGCGGCGAAGCCGCTGTGCTTCTCGCATGACACCTACCTGCGATTTGCTTCGCAAACCGGGATAGGACTGTCATTGCGAGCGAAGCGAAGCAATCCAGTGGTTCATGGATTGCCTCGGTCGCTGCGCTCTCTCGCGATGGCAGTCCTTGGTGGCGGGGGTGTGAACTGTAACCTGCTTGCTGCGCTCACCCCGTGTAGAGGTATTTGAGCGGCGGCGCGCCCGCTTCCGCCTGCCCCGACGCCAGCTCGAGCACCGCCGCGACATCGCCCTCGTAGACGTCGCCGCCCGAAGCCTCGCCGGCCCCGCCCGTGAGCAAGTCCCAAAGATTGAGCCCGCCGGCCCCGCTCAGCGAACCAAACAGCGATAAATAGTTTGTGTCCGGGCTGTAGTAGCAGTCGTAGAGGACTGCGCCCTCTTCAAATTTTCCCTTGACCGCATCCTCCGCCTCTTTCTCGCCGAGAATCTCGTCGATCAGCCCGTTGCCCTCCGCCTGCGCCGCCGTGTAGATGCGCCCGTCCGCAATCCCGCGCACCATTGACTCGGCCAGCCCCCTGCCTTCCGCGACAATGGCGACAAACCTGCCGTAGGCATCGTCGACCAGGCTCTGGTAGATCGCCTTCTGTTCGCCCGTCAGCGGCTCATAATAGCTGCCCATCGCCTTGTTGCGCCCCGACGTGATCGTGTCCGTATGGATGCCGTGCTCGTCCAAAAACCCTGAGACGTCAAACAGCGTGCCGAGCGTCACGCCGATCGAGCCCGTCCACGTATTGCGGTTGGCGTAGATATAGTCCGAAGACGCGGCGACATAGTAGCCGCCCGACGCCGCGATCTGCCCCATATAGACGTAAATCGGCCGCTCAGTCCGCTCTTTGTACTCCATCAGCTTGAGATAAAGCTCGTCGCTCTCGTAGACCGAGCCGCCCGGGGTGTCGATATACAGATAAATCCCCTTGTTGCTGCCGTCGCCGATGAGGGTATCGATTGTTTCAATCGTCCAAGCGTGGTGATACGCGCTGCCCGAAGAATAATATTGGTTTGCCGAACCGCCGATCTCGCCGACAATCGAAATTTTTGCGATGTATGGCCCCTGCGGCCCGGAAAAGGCTTTCGACCCCGTATTCGTATGAAGGCCGGCAATCGAGCCGATGATGCTGAACCCCACTGCTGCCACAATAACGAATATGCCCGCAAACACGATGACGGCCGCGAGCGCCGCTTTGAGCCATGCCGCCATTTTCCGCCTCGGCTTCTTTTCTTTCTTTTCTTTCAAATCAAAATCATCCATCATACGTCACACGGCCTTTGCGCGAATCTCTTCAAGCAGCATCGCTTTCAGCGCCTCCGCGTCCATCTCGCCGAGCTCGCCCTGCTTTGACGAGCGCACGGGCAACAGGCCGCTCCCCGCTTCTTTCTCCCCGATTACGACGAGATAGCTGTCACGCGCGTTTCGCGCCTCGCGGATTTTGTATCCGATTTTTTCATTGCGCAAATCCGCCTCCGCGCGCAGTCCCGCAAGCCGAAAACCCTCCGCCAACATCTCCGCGCAAGGGTTCCACGCCGTCGACACTGTGAGGAATTTGACCTGCACGGGCGCGAGCCACAGCGGGAATTTGCCCGCGAAATGCTCCGTCAGGATTGCGATGAAGCGCTCGATCGAGCCGAAAATCACGCGGTGGATCATCGTCGGGACGTGCTTTTCTCCGTCGGGCCCCACATAGGCGAGCCCAAAGCGCTGCGGCATCTGAAAGTCGAGCTGCACCGTCCCGCACTGCCATGTGCGCCCGATGCTGTCCTCGAGATGGAAATCAATCTTGGGCCCGTAAAACGCCCCGTCGCCCTCGTTCACGATGTAGGGGATGCCCATCTCGCAGACCGCCGCGCGGAGCGCCTCCGTCGCCGTATCCCACTCCTCCCGCGACCCCATCGCGCCCTCGGGCCGCGTCGAAAGCTCGACGTGGTATTTGAATCCGAACATTTTGTAGACATCGCCTATGAACTCGATAACGCCCTTGATTTCGGGCCCGATCTGTTCCGGCAGCATGAAGATGTGCGCATCGTCCTGCGTGAACGTCCGTACGCGCATAAGGCCGTGCAGCGCGCCGGAAAGCTCATGCCTGTGCACCTGCCCGAGCTCCGCGAGCCGGATCGGGAAGTCGCGGTAACTATACGGCTTGCGCTTGTAGGTCAGCATCGCGCCGGGGCAGTTCATCGGCTTGATGGCAAAATCGTCGCCGTCAATCTTCGTGAAATACATATTGTCCTGATAATGGTCCCAATGGCCGGACGTATGCCACAAGCTCTCGTTCAAAATGATGGGGGTGCGGATTTCCGTATAGCCGCGCTTGCGGTGCTCTTCGCGCCAAAAGTTTTCAAGCTCGTTGCGGATGGCCATGCCGTTTGGCAGGAAAAACGGGAAGCCCGGCCCCTCGTCGACGATCATAAACAGATCCATCTCGCGCCCGATGCGGCGGTGGTCGCGCCGCTTTGCCTCTTCGATGCGCGCGAGGTGCGCGTCGAGCTCTTCGCGCGTGGGAAAGGCCGTGCCGTAGATGCGCTGCAGCATCTTGTTTTTCTCATTGCCGCGCCAATAGGCGCCCGCGACGGAGAGCAGCTTGAAAGCCTTGATTTTGCCCGTGCTTTCGATATGCGGCCCTTTGCACAGATCGGCAAACTCGCCCATCTTGTAAAAAGAAAGGACTTGCTCCCCCCCCAGGCCCTCGATTAGCTCCCGTTTGTAGGGCTCGCCCGCCTCATCGGCCCATTTCAGCGCGTCCGGGCGCGAAAGCTCAAAATACTCGAGTTTGTATCCCGCCTTCACGATTTTTTTCATCTCTTTTTCGATTGCCGCAAGGTCTTCTTCCGCAAATCGGTGCGGCAAATCGAAATCGTAATAAAACCCGTCCGCAATCGACGGCCCGATCGCCAACTGCGCCTCCGGCCAAAGGCGTTTGACCGCCTGCGCGAGCACATGGCTCGTCGTATGCCGCAGCGCCGAAAGCGCTTCGCCCTCGTCCGCATCCTGATTGATTTTCACTTCCGCCATTAAAATTTCCCCGCTCCCGTGCCACTGACAATGCAGATAAAATCATAGCACGTTTGCGCCCCCCTGTCACGCGCGGGGGAGACCCACTGCAAGCCACTGCCCCTCAGGTTACAGTTCACACCCTAACCGTCAGCCGTAGAGTGCCACGGTAGACGGCCAGCCGTAGCTTGCATTGCGGCTAAAGCCGCGCAAGCCGGGCCGACGTCCTACCATCAATTTGCTTTGCAAATTGATGGTAGGACTGTCACGCGCTGAAGCGCTGTCGTCCTCGAATGGGACGTTCCAACGGTCGCAAGCGACCGGGATACGTCCGCAACGG
>JAITMX010000029.1 GCA_031290775.1 Eubacteriales Family XIII. Incertae Sedis bacterium | reverse complement strand
CCGCGGTCGCTGCGCTCCCTCAGTCACTTTCACAAAATCAAAGATTTTGGAAAGTGTTGCATAAGGTCTTCTTGCAAATCTCTGCGAGATTTGAGAAGCACCATTATCGCAATGACGGCATTCCGGCAAGAGCCTGAATAGACACGCCGCAAGCGGCAAAACGCCGCAGACGGTAACTGCTCAGACCTGCTTCGTCATTGCGAGCGAAGCGAAGCAATCCAGTGGATAATGGATTGCTTCGGTTGCCGCGCACCCTCGCAATGACGAGTTTTTTACAGATCCCCTTTTCCCTATTTGAGCATGAACAAGGCATAGAAAGCAATCCCTGCCGCGACCACAATCACGCCTCTGGCAATGAGATGGTCGCGCGCGGCGCGGCGGCGGTGTGAACCCAAATTGTGCGACCCGCCCACATTCTGGCGGTAAACCTTCGCGCTCTTGTCCGCAAGCATCCAATTCCAGTTGAAAATCCCGCCGAGCAGGATGACCAGGCCGATCGCCGCAATGATCAAGCCCGCGTATTGCGGGTTGGACAGAAAAAAATTTTTAATATTCTCTATCATTATTCTATTATGATCTGTTTGACGATCTTGGCTTTCTGCGCGGTCCCGTTTTCCTGCACAATCCATTCGATTGCGTACTCTCCGGGAGACAGCGTTTTGAGCTCTTCGCCGATGGCAGGCCCCTCTCCGGACAGGAGTATGGCGCCGTCTGCGTGCTTGACCTCCCAGCCGACGGGCGCGCCGTTCCCTATCTCAAGGCGTACCGCGATGGGATTGATGTAGGAAACCGACCCTGCCTCATTGGTGGGGGTGATCGTCGCGTCGGGCAAATAAGTTTCGTATTCGACAATTGCCGGGGGGGAAGCTGCCGGGGGGCTTTGCTCCGCCGGCGAAAAAAAATGCAGCGCCGCAGGCGCAACTACGGCAACGCCGACCAGGCCCACAATGCAATTGCGCATTAGCGCCAAATGCGCCAAATGCGCCTGCTTTAAGGCGACAGCGCTCTGCTCTATCGCATCCTTGACCGCAACGGGAATGTCTGAAATCAATTCCGTGTTTGACATTCCCAAACAGGTTTGGTCGATGTTGCGTCCGAGTATTCCGGCTATCGCCATTTTGCTTAAATCTTTCATGTTATTTTCTTCCTCACCCGCGTGCTCATCCAACATGCCTTTGAGCGCTTTCTTTGCTTTTGCAATATTGGTGCCGACTGTATTGATGGTGACGCCGAGAGCCTTTGAGATCTCCTTGTAGCTCAGCCCGTCATAATAATACATATACACCGCCAGCCTTTGTTTGTCCGGAAGCCCGTTGACCATCTGCATGACTTCGCGTTCCAGCTCCGACTGTTCGTAATTTTGTTCCGGCGTGGCATTCCTCTCATCGACAATGCTTCCCGCGAATTCTTCAATGTTTTCCGGTGGCGCATTGACGATATATTTCTTGTTGTGCCGATAGCATGCGCCAAGGATGATCCGGTACAGCCATGCGCTGAAAGCATATGGGGACTTGAGTTTCCCAATGCCTTTCAGCATCTCAAGGGCGACCTCTTGCGCTACGTCTTCGACATCCTGCGGGCAATCCAAAAGCGCTTGGACATGAAACAGGATGGTCTTGATGTTGCTCTCGTAAAGGCGGGTCAACGCATCGCGGTCCCCGCGCATCACTTTTTTAATAATCTTCGTCAGGTCTTCTTTTCTCAATTCCTGTTTCTATATAGAAAGTGTATTTCTATTCCTGTTTTCTTGCTTGGATATCCGCGTTTTCCATTTATTTTTTCACAGCGTTTGTTTTTCACAACGCAAGGGAATTATATATAGTAAACCTTTCGTTTGTCAATGAAACCCGGGCTGGGGGGCGCCCGCCTGCTGTGCCGGCGGGATTTCTTCCCGAATATCATACTGTGGGCGCAGATCGCCATTTTTGCCATGACACAAAAATGAACGTCAGCCTGTGTGAAAAGCCCGTCATTGCGATAATGGTGCTTCTCAAAACACGAAGTGTTTTGCACCTCCGCTGTCCGTTTTTCCATTACGGTAGACGACCACGGTAGAGTGCCACGCGGCAAAGCCGCTGCACTCCTCGAATGCAACCTTCCATCGATTTGCTTGCGCAAATCGGGATAGGACTGTCATTGCGAGCGAAGCGAAGCAATCCAGTGGTTCATGGATTGCCGCGGTCGCTACGCGCCCAATGACGGCATTCCGGCAAGTGTCTGAATTGTTACCGCCGCGTCACTCCTCGGCTCCCCCCGCCCACGGCGGGAGCATGACCACCGCCTTGAACAGGTCGCCGTCTATGGCGACTTCAAACCAGCCGTTTTGCAGGCGCACGAGGTCTTTGGCGATGGCAAGGCCGAGGCCGCTGCCCTCCGTCGCGCGCGACTCGTCGCCGCGTTTGAAGCGTTCCATGAGGTCTTCGGCCGGGATGTTGAGCTTGGTCGCCGAAATGTTTTTGATCTCCATCGTTGTCATGGGCTGCCCGGACGCCAGTGCCGCGCCGCCGCCCTGCCCCGGATGCCCCGGGCGCCCCGCGTGTCCCGCCTTGTGCTCTTTCAGCTCGATGTAGACGCGTGTGCCCGGCTGCGCGTATTTGCGCACATTGCGCAGGAGGTTGTCGACGACGCGCCAGAGAAGCTGCCCGTCGGCCTCCACAAAATAATGGTCGCCCTCGGCGTCGATGACGAGCTCGAGCGAGACCGCGTCAAAACCGCCGTTCATCTCCGCGATCTCCTGCTCGACGAGCGCAAGCAAGTCCACTTTCCCCTTGTTCACGGCGATGGCGCCGCTTGACGCCTTTGCCGCGTCAAACAGGTCCTCTGTCAGCTTTTGCAGGCGCTGCCCTTTTTCGTCGATGATTTGCAGATAGCCCTCCGCGTTTTTGCTTTTCAGCCCCTCGGCTTTCAGCAGACCCGTGTAGGTGAGAATGGAAGTCAGCGGCGTTTTCAGGTCGTGGCTGACATTTGAGATGAGGTCGGTTTTGAGCCGCTGGTTTTTCAGCTCGTTTTGGATTGCCGCGTTTTGCGCGTTGCCGAGCTCGTTGACGCGCGCCGAGAGGCGGTCAAATTCATTTTTGCCGTCTCCGGCAATCTCGATTTGGTAGGCGAGGTTGCCGCCCGCGATTTCCTCGACGCCCTTGCGCAGGCGCCCATATCGCGCCGCCCACCCATAGGCCACGCAAAGCGCGCCCGCGAGCGTCAGCAAGAGCAGGATGCCGCAGATAAAAAACAGGCCCCCTTGGCCGCCGCGGATCAATATCCCGCAAAGCCCCGCGAAGATTGACGTGACGATCCAGAGCAAGACGACGAGCAGGATGGATTTCGCGAGCGGGTTTTGCCCGTCAAAGCCCGATTTGGCCATGCCCCCAAGCGCTTTGAACGGCCCGCTCGCAAACCGGGAGATGAGCGAGCGCTCGGCGAACAATCCCGCTTTGCCGATGCGCACGAGCGACAGCAAAAACCACAGCGCGGCGATGAAAAGCGCAAAGACGATGGCCGCGAGGAACGTGATGTACAGATAGTTGGTGAAAAGCCAAGCGCGGTCGCCGCTGTAGTAAAGCTCCGACAGGGCAAGGAGGCAAAGGATGGCCGAGGCGGCAAACAGGATGATCTGAAATTCCGCAAAAATCTTGTCAAGCGCCCAGAGCTTGCGCGTGCCCCCATAGGCGGGGCGCTTCCGGCCCGTGTGGACGAGCAGCAGGATCAGCAAGACGAGCGCGAGGATAGCGAGCGCGAAGGCGGTGCAAAAGTATTGCCATACGATGAGGCGCCCCGCCCCGTACAGGCCTTCAAAATCCGCAAGCGCCTCGGGCGTCCACGCGAGGTAGAGCGCCGCCTTGCCGAGCGCGTCCCATGAGTTGCCCGAGATGAGCCCCTGCGGGCTGCTGAGGTTGTCTTTGCCCCGCTCGACCTTGACCCATGCTTTTTCCGTCAGCGCGTCCATGTCCTCGGGGTAGCCAGCCTTGTCAAGCGCGACGTTTGACAAGGTTTTGCTGCCGTCGCTGACAAACCAGTGCGTCCCCGCCAGCATTTTCATGGTGTTTTCATAATCGTCCTGGCGGGCGTCCGCAATGATTTGCCGCAGATACGCGGCCTGCTCCGGAAACAGGGCCTCCAGCGCCTCGCGCACGCCCGGCTCGCCGAACGCCCGCAGGGTTTTGATCTGCCGCTG
>JAITMX010000028.1 GCA_031290775.1 Eubacteriales Family XIII. Incertae Sedis bacterium | reverse complement strand
TCGTCATTGCGAGCGAAGCGAAGCAATCCAGCGGATAATGGATTGCCGCGGTCGCTGCGCTCCCTCGCAATGACGGGCAATTGGCTTGCAATAGCATGGTGTCTGAGCAGTTACTATTTATCTGTTAAAGTCGGGGCGGGATATGGATTCCCGATTGACAGCAGCATTGCCAAATATGGTACAATAAACCCATGACACTACATGAATCCGGAGAAAATTATCTCGAAACCATTCTCGTTCTCAAAGAACGAAACGGCAAAGTGCGCTCGGTTGACATTGCGACGTGGCTCGATTACTCGAAACCCAGCGTCAGCCGCGCGATCGGCATCCTGAAAAAAGAGGGCCTTATCACGGTGGACAAAGGCGGTTGGATCGAGCTCACGAAGGCGGGCTTGCAACGCGCGGCGGCGGTATACGACCGCCACAACGTCATCGCGGATTATTTGCGCGTGGTGCTTGGCGTGGACAGACAGACGGCGATTGAAGACGCCTGCCGCATTGAGCATATCATCAGCGAAACATCTTTCAGGAGAATAAAGGAGAAGCTTGCCGCCGATGGGAGCGGGGACTGAAGTCTACGAAGGTTTTGTGACTGCGGCGGTGGTTGCCCCGGCGCTCAGGCCGGGAAACTGCCGATACAACGCGACAAAGCTTTTCGAGGAGATCTCGGCCGCAGAGGCGGCCGGCGCTTCCTTGGTTTGCGCACCCGAGCTTTCCATAACGGGCTATACCTGCGGCGATTTGTTTTTGCAGGAAACGCTGCTCGATGAGGCGCTTGCCGCGCTCCGTGCGCTTGTGCGCAGCTCGGCAAAGTCAGATGTGCTGTTTTTTGCCGGCCTGCCCGTCTCGCATATGGGCAAGCTCTACAATGTTGCCGCTGCGGTATCGGGCGGGCGCCTGCTTGGGCTTGTGCCAAAAACCTACCATCCCAATTACGGGGAATTTTATGAATTGCGGCACTTCACGCCCGCGCCGTCCGGCATCGAAGACTACAGCTTTGAGGGCGGCCGCGTGCCTTTTGGCACAGATCTGCTGTTTCGTTGCGCGGAGCTGCCGGAGTTTGCGGTTGCGGCCGAAATCTGCGAAGACCTCTGGACGCCGCTGCCGCCGAGTACGCGCCACGCGCGAGCGGGGGCGACCGTCATAGTCAATCTTTCGGCGGGCGACGAAACGATCGGAAAGGATGAGTATCGGCGACTGCTCATAAAGAGCCAATCGGGACGCGCCGTCTGCGCTTACCTCTACGCGAACGCCGGCTACGGCGAAAGCACGGGCGACATGGTGTTTTCCGGGCACGGGCTCATCTGCGAAAACGCTTCCTTGCTTGCGGAGCGCAAGCCTTTTGAGGCAAATTGCGCGATTGCCGACATCGATGTCAAAAGCCTCGCGCGCGACAGGCGCTACCTGAACACGTTTACGCGGACTCCCTTTCAGTCGCACAAAATCGTGATGTTTTCGCAGGCGGCGCGCTCTGCCCTGCGTTACCGCCATATCGACCCCCATCCCTTTGTGCCTGCGGGTGACGCGGAACGCGCCGCGCGCTGCGAGGGGATCATCCGCATGCAGACCTCGGGCCTGATGCGAAGGCTCGAACACACAAAGTCCGAAAAGGCCGTCATTGGGCTTTCCGGCGGGCTCGACAGCACACTCGCCCTGCTGATCGCCGCGCGCGCGGCGCATGCGCTCGGTTGGCGCGGCGAGGATATACTCGCCGTCACAATGCCCGGGCCGGGCACGACGCAGATGACGAAGAGAAACGCGGAGCTGCTCGCGGCGGCGCTTGGCGTCGGGTTTAAGGACATCGACATCGGCCCTTCCGTGCGGCAGCACCTCCGCGACATCGGCCACCCCGAGGACGAGCACAACAATGTTTATGAAAACGCGCAAGCGCGTATTCGCACGCTCATCCTCATGGATCTTGCAAACAAATTTGGCGGCATCGTCGTCGGTACGGGCGATCTGTCCGAGCTCGCGTTGGGCTGGACGACATACAACGGCGACCATATGAGTATGTACGGCGTGAACGCGGGCGTCCCAAAGACGCTCGTGCGCTACATCATCGGCCACATCGCGGATGCCGAGCCCCGGCTTTCGGGCGTGCTGCGCGCCGTGCTCGGCACGCCCGTCAGCCCTGAGCTGCTGCCACCCGAGGACGGGCGCATCAGCCAAAAAACCGAGGAGCTGATAGGCCCATACGAGCTGCACGACTTCTTTCTGTATCATGCGCTCAGGCGGGGGCGGACGCCCGCGCTTATTTTGAAACTCGCAGGCAGGGCTTTTGCCGGAAAATACACGGCAAGCGAGATCCGTGCGACACTCAGGCTCTTTTACCGGCGCTTTTTCGCCAATCAGTTCAAACGCAGCGCGTTGCCGGACGGCCCAAAGATCGGCTCGGTCACTTTGTCGCCGCGCGCAGACCTGCGCATGCCAAGCGACGCGGACGGCGAGGCATGGATACGGGGGCGATAAGGCAAAAGGGGACGGTTCATTTGCCTTGCCTCAGGAGCGTTTGCATCCCGATGAAGTTTTGCCCGAGCGCGATGCCGCCGTCGTTTGGCGGGACATTGATATTGTAATAGACCGTGAAATTGCCCGCGCGCAGCAGGCGCAGCGCCTCCTCCATCAAAATCCTGTTTTGAAAAACCCCTCCGGACAGGCAGACCTCGTGGATGCCCCTTGCCGCGCGCGCATGCGCGCATTCTTTGAGGATCGCCTGCGCGACATCCAAATGAAAGGCGAGCGCGAGCCGCTCCTGCTCCGCCGGCTGCCTGCCCGCCCGTCTCTTGTCCATCGCGCGCTGTGCCGCGTTTTCGAGCAGGATCGCGCACTCGCCCTCATAGCGGTTTGTATGATGTATGCCGAGCATTGCGCAGGCCGCGTCAAAAAGGCGGCCCATGCTTGAGGTTTTTACGGTGTTCACGCCGACGCGGATTGCGGCTGCGGCTGCGCCAAGATCGGCGTCTGTGGGGAGGGCTGCAGCGGGAAAGGGGCTTGGCAGGCGCGCGGTTTCAGGCGGGCGGGCATCCGCCCTGCCCGCCTCCATGGCTGTGAGCGCATGATGTGTTTTGCAGTATGCCGCAATGGCCGTGAGGTCGATCTCAAACCCGTCGGCCGCGCCTGCCGCCCCGGGCGCCGCAAGATGGGCGGCCGCCGACTTCCACGCGTCTTTCGCCTGCGCGTCGCCACCGATCATATCCACCGTCCTCAGATGGGAAAACCGCTCAAAGCCCGCGCCCTCGCAGAGCAAAATCTCACCGCCCCAGACCGTGCCATCCGTGCCGTAGCCCGTCCCGTCAAAACTGACGCCAATCACGGGGCCGTCAAGCCCGTGTTCGGCCATCACCGAGGCTATGTGTGCGTGGTGGTGCTGCGCGTACAGCAAATCGTGGCCGGCGCCCTTCGCGCATTCCTCCGCAAATTTTGTCGGGAAATAATGCGGGTGCAGATCGCAGACAGCCAAGCCCGGTTCTATGCCGAAAAAGGTTTTCATGCGGCGAAAGGTATCTTCGTAGAGCCTCTCCGATTCAAGGCTGCCCATATCGCCGAGGTGCCGGCTTAAATAGGAAAAACCCCCTTTGCTGAGCGCAAAGACGGATTTCAGGTGGCCGCCCGCAGAAAAAACGCAATGGTGTTTTGTCAGCGCCTCCGCGTTTTTGACATACACGGGGGACGGGACATAGCCGCGCGCCCTGCGGATGATTTGCGGCGTACCGTCGACCACGCGAAGTATCGAGTCGTCTATCCCTGCCGCAATCAATCTCTCATTGTACAGGACGCCCGCAATGCCCGGCTCCCGTTTTGCGAGGGAAAGCATCTCGTCGTCGCTTGTGATAATAGGGGCATCGGACCGGTTTGCGCTCGTCATTACAAGGGGGCCGAGCGCGCGCGCCAACAGCATTTGAAGCCCAAACGAAGGAAGCAGCGCCCCGACAAACCGGCTCGCGCCGCACACGCCCGGCGCAAACGCCGCCACCGGCCGCCGTTCCAGCAAAACGATAGGCCGCTGCGGGGAGGCGAGCGCATCCGCCTCGATGGGGGAAAGCAAGCAGTGCTTGCGGGCATCGTTTGCGTCCGAAAACATGACGGCAAAAGGTTTTTGCTCCCGCATTTTGATTCGCCGCACTGTTTCGACCGCCTGCGGGTCAAAAGGGCTGCAGGCCAAACAATAGCCCCCCACGCCTTTCAGCGCAATCACGCCGCCGCCGCGAACCGCGTCAATTGCCCCATGCACAGCGTCGTCCTGCCGCCCGCCCGGCGTGGCAAAGATCGGCTGCGGCCCGCACGCATGGCATGAAATCGTCTGTGCGTGATAGCGCCGCGCAGCAGGATTTGTATATTCCCCCTCACAAAACGCGCACATCGCAAACGGGTCCATCGCGGTCGTATCCCGGTCATAAGGCAGGCGCTCCATGATCGTATAGCGCGGCCCGCAGTTTGTACAGCTGATAAAGGGATGGAGGAATCGCGGATTGCCCGGATCAAGAAATTCTCGCGCGCAGTCATCGCAGATGGCGATGTCGGCAGGGATGACCGCGATTTCATCCTCTGCCCGGCTGCTTGCCTCGATCAAAAAATCGGAAAAGAGCACAGTCCCGATGACCTTCCGGTCCAATCGGTCAATGCGTGACATGGGCGGCTTCCCTGAAACAACAGCTTCGAAAAAAGCATCGATTCGCGCGGGGCTGTCCGTGACGATGATCCGTACAGCGCTGCCCATGTTGCGCACACGGCCCTTCATGCCCATGCGCTCTGCAATGCGGTACACTGCCGGGCGAAACCCGACCCCTTGCACAACGCCGCCAACCGTGACGATCTCCGTATGGTCCCCGCTGCTCATTTCGCCAACACACCCTTTCCGGCCAAGCCTGCCAAAATTATAACATGCGCCCATGGCGGGCGGCGCGAAACAGTTTTGCCCCTTTCCCTACCCTCCCTTTTGTGACGCTGCACAAAAATAAAGTTTTCCCGTTTATGTTGTCCAAACAACATACTTTTGCGAATTGTTGATGTACAGTGTACGCAAGAGATGTATTTAGTATCATATAGGAAACGGACAGTGAAATGAATCGGGACGCGCCGCACGCGGCGAAAACGAAACAGGAACGGCTCCCCGGCCATGAAGGCATGACAGGCGCTTTTGCGGCTGCGCACACGAAATTCCGGCCGGCGCTTCATTCGGTGTCTGCGGCCCGCAATCGGGCAGAGCGGCCGATGATGGAAATAAAATACATAAATGTAAGTAGATGGGGGGGGGTATTCCCATTACGCCCCGCCCGCAGACAGCGTCCGCATAGTCCGCTCCATAGCTGCCATCTGAAGGCGCTTTTCCAAAGCGCGGCAAATCAGGGCACAGCAAGAACACCAAATCAAAACACAATAATATATCGCCGGGTTTTCGGGCGGGACTATCCCGCCCCGCTTTTTACGTTCCCTTGCTTGCGGTTTTATCCCGCTTCGCTTTTAGGCAATACAAGAAGTCCTGAGGATTTTTCGCGAGGGCTGTTTTTCCATGCCGAATGCAAAGGATTTGTTTCTTGGTTTCTATGTGATGGCAAATGCCTCGCATGATTGCTGGATACATATATCGGTCACTTATTGCGAAAGGAGGGAGGAAACCAAATGGACAGTGAACCCATTCAGATGGCCGTGTCTCAGCACGATGGCAGGGATACGCACCGAGACGCAGGGAATAAACCAACTTGGCGCCCAATAGTTTTGCCATGACATGTTGGAATGCTTTGGTTTGGCAAAAGAAAATTTTTTGTTGCAATATACAAAACAAAAAGGAGAAAAAATGATAGTGCAAAGTATTAAAAAAACCGGAGTCAAGCGGATAGCGCTTCTTGCCGTGCTGTCTGTGTTGCTTGCTCTCAGTATGATGCCGATGTCGGCAAATGCGGCGGTAAATGACGTATTGGACTATACGAGCTACAAGATCGACACCACAAGCGATCCCGACGATCCGGATCCCACGCAACATGTGGTGCTCAATTTCACATATCCGTCAGGAACAGTGATTGATCCATTCGATTCGGTTGCAGCGGCAGATGCGTTCACGATTACAATTGCAGGATACAATATTACCACCGATCCTGTATATCAAAGAGATATTTCCGTTTACGGAGCGGGTTCCAATATACTCACTGTCGACATCGGCCCCGTCACGACAGGCGGGCAGACCGCTGACTACAACGGGATAATCACTGTGGATACAAGCGACTTGGGCTCTATAATCACAGCAAATGACAGCACTGACGAGCTTGACGATATCACAGGCATCGATACAGTCATTGTATCGGAAGTACAGTTCGTAAACCTCAGCGTTCCGCCCGAAGGCACGATTGGCTCGGTGACGCTTACCATTGGTTCGCAAGCGGCGGTTCGCGGGATGGTTCATTTTGGGTTGTACTACCAAGATGTGCAGGGTGGGCCGCTCCTTCCCGTTTGGACAGGCGTCGATCCCGGTTCGATTGGCGTAGACACCTATACAGTCCACGCAATGAATTTCTACGCGATGACGCCTGATAGGATAGCTGCAGCACTTGAGGATGCGGTCAATACATCCGCGAGTTTCCCGTCCCATGATTTTGCTTTCACAAACAGCGGCGCAACGGTGATACTTTCGGCAATCGCAGGATCCGCCTATGTGAATAAACCACTGTTCATTTATGTGTTCGACGATGATTTGATTCAGGCGTTGAACAACGCAGGCGCTACCGGGACGACATACTCCTCGATCCGATTGGACGGCGGGCAGCTCCCGATTGTGCCTTTGTATTAGGCAATCACAGGTTTTTTCTGCGGAAAGGCGGAGTTTGCAGACAATGTGTGCTGTTGCAAGCTCTGCCTTATTGGTCGCATGATTATGTTAAGGATTGAAAACCAAAAAGATTCAAATGTTAGGCTCAACCCCATGCGGGATTTTCCCGCATGGGGTTTGTTTTTCGTGAAAACGACTATTCTCCCTTGTCGTTGGTTCCAAACTATTTATGGCAGGGGTTTTGTATATATTTTTTGCTTTGAAGAGAACCAAGGAGGATGAAAAAATGTTGGGTTTGAAACGAGTTTTACAGGACAAAAGAGTACGAACAACGCATCTATTGATTTGCATAATGCTCGTTCTTTCCTTGATTATCCCCATGCCATATTTGGGGATATCAAATATTGGCGTATATGCGGGCGAAGGCGCTTTTGATGGCATCCTCGCCGTCAACGTCACCAATGAGGACGCAGACCATACGCTTCAGGCTGCCGTTGATTCCGCGCTGTCAGAGCTGGGCGATGAAGAAAACGCCTACACCTATGCGGACATCACCAATCTCACCGTCACAGGCACGGTCAAGGGCGCCGATTTCGCCTTCATATGTCACAAGGACAAGCAGACGGACGGCGGCGTCTGGGATTACTTCACGGAGCTTGTCGAGCTCGACATGGGCGGCGCGGCCCTGAGCGGCACGATGGAGGGGGGCTATGTATATTTCGCGGGTCTTTACGAGAGCCACGGCGCATCAATCAAGCTCGCGAAAGTCACCATGCCGGCCAAAACAGACGGCTACCCTTACTCATTGCCCGATCAGTTTTTCCGCAATGTTGCCACGCTGAAAGAAGTGGTCGCCACAGACGTGACGAGCCTTGGCTTGAACGCGTTCTATTCGTCGGGCCTGAAGGCATTTGTGGCCCCCAATGTTGAAACCATGGGAGCAAACGTTTTCCAGAACTGCGCATCGCTCACGGAGGTGTCCCTGCCCAAGGCCACTGCGCTGTTGGGCAATGCCTTCAACGGATGTACGAGCCTCTCCTCCGTTGACCTGCCAAATGTCACGACGATAGCGGCGACGAGCTTTGCGAATACGCCGGGCTTGAAGTCCATTGATCTGCCCAAGGCAACCACAGTCCCGGCAGATTCTTTCAAGGGAAGCAACATCGAGCATCTTGCGCTCCCATCGCTCACGAGCGTTTCCTTGGCCGGCCTTTCGAAGCTTGAAGAGCTTGAGCTGACAGCCAAAGGGTATTTCACGATCAGTTCAGCCATCTTTGGCACGGGTGCCACCCTCACTGACACAACCAAGGTCAAACTGACATTGCACAGGGCAAAGGCCTTGCAGGTCAGGGGCGAGGAAGGGAACATTTGGTATGGCGTAGCTTTCAAGGAAATTGCCTTTACGCCATTTGGCGAGGACGAGTTTGCCGCAAGTTGTGGCGAAGCGGAAAACCTCTACACTCTCCTCTACCGCGACAACGGCGATGGGACGGCAGCCGTCCTCGGCTTTGACGTGGGCGGGAATGCCGGGTTTGGCGGTGGTCTTGTGATCCCGTCCACGGTCAAAAAATCGGAGGCGACAGACCTTGCCGTCACGGCTATAGCAAACAGCGCATTCGTCGAAGTAAACAATAGTTTGAGCGCAAATCCCGTCAAAACACTGAGCGCGCCATCTGTGGCAAACGTAGAATCCAGGGCATTTCAATATAATACTGCCTTGAAAGGCATCTCGCTTCCATTGGCGGCAAAGATAGGGACGGCTGCGTTCCAATACGATAGCGATCTGACAAGCGTCTCGCTCCCTGCCGCAAAAGAGCTTGAACAGGGCGCGTTCCAAAACTGCACGTCCCTTGCGGACGTGAGCGCGCCGTTGGTGGAAACCATAGGCGCAACAGTGTTCGCCAACACGGCCATCACCGCAATAAAGCTGCCTGCGGCCAAGGCCGTTGGCGCAAACATCGTCCAAAACACGAATGTCTCGAGTTTGTCTTTGCCCTCTGCGAAAACAATCGGCGCACAGGGGAGCCTGGCCGAACTGGCAAGGGTGTCGATACCCAAGGTCGAGGCATTGCCGGCCTCTGCGTTCCTGAATGACCAAAAGCTTTCCTATATATACGCACCACTAGCCGAAACAGTGGGCAACTATGCATTTGGAAACACCAAGGCCTTGGAAACCATAGAGCTTCCCTCTGCGGTCACAATCAACAACGCGGTGTTCGGCGATGCCGCCAATACAGGGAACATCAAGGAGCTGCGCCTGACGGCAGAAGACCCAATCACGCTGTCAGCCACGGCTTTCAGCGCTGTCGGCACCACATACAAGGCTCTTGACACTACGCTTGTTGACCTTGTACTCAACCCGAACAAATCGAATGAAGTCACGGGGGACAAAACGTGGAAAAGCAAGACATGGAAAACCGTCACATTTGCAGACCCCGACTTCAAGGAAGATTTGCCGGAGGCCGACAGCTCTCCACAAGTCGTTTCGTACAGCGCGAAAACGGGTCACAATACCCAGATTGCGGTTGGAAATGATGCGGACGACGAATATATGGTATTTGAAATCACATATGATCGGCCAATCGAGTTTGCGGAAGAGCCAAGCGCGGTATTTGATGAGTTTAGCGGCAGTTATGGCACTTCGCCCATAGGCGGCGATATTGAAGGCAGACCGCAAAACGCCGCAGTAATCAGCGAAAACACTTTGTCGCTTACGATGCATTGCGGCAGGGCGACAACAGGACGCCTCATTTTAACAGCAAAGAATTCTGCGAAAACGCTGCCATCGGTGACCGACTTCAAAGACAATCCCGTTTCTTTCCCCGATATCGCGATGTTTGTCTCTTCGATTCTGACGGACGGCTCTGAGTTGCAGCCTGTTTTGCAGATGGCGGGCACGGAAACACAGGTTGCCAGCGTTTCAAAACAGCTTTCGTTGCCTGCGTCCGCCACGCGCGGCCAAGTGCATCTTGTCTTGTTGAAAAACGGTATGCAGGTTGGCTCTAAAGGAGAAGAGACAGGAAGCAATGCCAATAATTATTCAGCAAGCCACACATATCATTTCTTGGATCATCTAACCATAACAGAAGCGGCGTTTCTCTATGCCGTGAATAGCAAGTTTAATGCTATCGACAGTGGTGCATATATGGCAACTCTTGCGGGCAATACCATCACCATCACATCCAAAACCGCCACAGATGGTGAAGTTTTGGATTTCTTCATCCTCGGCTATCCACGTGATCCGCTTGCAAATATTGGCGGAAATATTGGGATGCCTACCGCAGATACGGAAGCGCTCGCGAGCGCAATTGTTGATGCGAATTCGGCTGTATCCAATTCAGACGAGTATACTTCTGCAAAAATAGCAGCATTGAAGAATGAGCTTGCCATAGCAAATGCTATAGCAGCATCGGCATGGTATTTGCAATGCGAAATTGATGCGCAGACGGAAAAATTGCTCTTTGCGATTTCTGACACAGGCGGTGGCGGCGAGGGCGATGAGGCGCCGCAGATTGTTTCATATAGCGTTGCCACAGATCACAAATCGATTTCTCCTGGGTATGAACGCCCATCAGCGGCAGGTGTGGATGACCAATATATCATCTTCAATGTGAAATACAATAAGGATGTGCATTTTGCAGATGAAACGAAGGCGCTTGATGATTTCACCGCATCGTTGACCGATGTCGAAATCAATCCGAGTATATATGATCCCAATGACGCAAGGATACTTGAAGATAATAGGACAGTGGAGTTCACGTTGCACATCAGAGAGGCGGCTCTGGAAGGGAAATTTGAAGCCGTCGCGAAAAATACTGGAAAGACGTTGCCGTCACTTGTTGACAGCAAAGGCAACGAGGCGACATTCCCGGATGTCCGTATGACAATCACAACCGGTGTGCTGCCAAAGCTTGTCTCGCAGACAGTTGGTACAGCAACAACACCGGCAAGCGTTACGATTGAAATTGATACACCAGACAGCATGACGCGCGGACAGGTGCATTTTGCTTTGTTGCGTGATGGATTGCCTGTGATGACAGATGGCAAAGTCGGCGGGGTCAATGTCACGGGTCACTTCCATTCGTATCTAACGCTGACAGCGGGGGATTTGGCGGAGAGTATTGTTGGCGGAGCGATAGAAAAGGAGACATTGGCCAATGCGTTCCAGTTTGCCAATGACGGCAATAGAATCATCGTGACCGCAAAGAGTCCAAAAGAAGGGGAGGTTTTGGATTTCGTTCACATAGGCTACCCGCGCGATCCGTTTGCGCAGGGTGCGCCGACGGCAGAGGTAGTTGCGGACAAGACCGCGTTGAATCTGCGCATTCGCCAGGCTGAAACTGCCGATGATGGCAATTTTGAACCAGAAGAATGGGCGCAGCTTCAAAGAGAAATCTTTATCGCAAAAACCAAAAGTTTGTCAGTGTGGTATTTGCAGGACGAGATCGATGCGGAAATTGATGCGCTTGACGCTATTCTTGGCAACAGAGGCGGCGACGGAAGCGAAAACGGCGTTCCGACACTGCAGGTAAACGATCCGCGAGGCCATGCCATGTACAACAAATATGTAAATGGCGTGGACCACAAGCCCATTTCGGCAACACTGCGCTTGAAAGAACATACTTTGGCAGGCGTGAAGATTGGAGATGCCGCATTTACAGACTATAGTTTCGTTGGCGAGCGGTTTGAAATTGGCGCGGATGTGCTGGATCGTTATGAACCGGGCAATTACAAGGTGACATTCTCATTTGAAGACGCGGACGATCTCTCATTTACATTGATGATTGTTGATAGCGTTGGAGATGGAATGTATGACGGAAGCAAGATTGCGATTGATACAGATAAAGAGAAGGTGTTTTTGGACGAAAGCCTGCTTGCCGTACTGGTAGAGGGCAGCAAGACCTCAGTCAATATTGAAGCCGGCGGTGATATTGCCATTCCGATTTCATCCTCGCCCGATATAGTGCAAATCGGCCAGGAATGCGGCGTTTGCGCGGGATATATCATTTACAACGGAATTGGAGCTTGTTCATCGGATGGTTCATGTCCCGATGGTTTTGGATTCTGCACTTGCGTCGGTTTTCCAGGAACGGCAAGCGGTGTTGAGGCAATCCCGCAAATACGTTTTGTGACTGAAAAAGGAGATGAAGTCGGCAAGCCTGAATCCGGCACTGCGACTGCATCTATCATCACAAATGACGAGGGCGGCAGCTTTCTGAAAATCACCGGCGTAGCCGAAGGAACGACGAAAATTATACTTGAAAGCTGGTTTGCGCATCCAAATCCCGATAAAACTGACGGCGTGACGGAAATTTGGAACAGCGCTTTGACAGAATTCAAGCTTTGGTACTCGTGGATGGCGGAACGTTATTCAAATCCGTATGAAATCACGGTCAACGTTGGCCGCGATGAGATCGACTATTCGGGCGGCCCAAGCGAAGGGGTGATTGTGGGTGCAGATGAATTTGTTGATGATGATGTCAACGAAAAGGTCTATGTAGGCGAAAACCTGCTGAATGTCAATGCCGACAGTCCTGCTACGATTCACGTGAAGCAGGGCGAATCTTTAACGATTAGTGTGATTCCTTCACGAAGTGACGTAGAAGATATAAAGGAAGGCTGCGGTTGTGACGGAACTTGTTCGGAGTGCCCTGATGTGTGGGGATTTTGCAAGTGCGAAGGTACGCAACACACATATCCGGTGAAACTTCAGATTGAGAAGATCAAAGATTTGCGGGTAGGTAGTCCTGACCCGGCCATTGCAGATGCGGTTCTTGACAATGGGAAACTTGAAATCACAGGCAAGGCCAAAGGAAAGACGGTGGTCGCTGTTGAAGCATGGTTTGAAAATGAGAACAGTCTCGGGACTGGCGAGGCATATACGAAATCACGCTATTCGCTGCCGCTTGTCTTGACAATTATTGTTGACGAATCTTCGGGTGAAGCTGCCAAAGTCAATGGCAACTACAAAATCTGGACGAATCACGGCGGCACAACCAAAGACACAGGAACTTATCCCACAGATGACCAAATGGTCTATCTTGAAATCCCATTTGATAAGTCCATCTTGCTGAACGATGCGCAAAAATTGACAGATGGGCTTTCGATGTATCTTGGCGGTACGGCGAACGACAGAAAACTCACGGCGACATCCGATGATATCTCTGTCAATCCGGACGGCAAGACTTTGCGTATGGTGTTGCATATCAATATTGCGGCATACACAGGAAAGCTGAAGATTGACGTGACGGGCGACATATCTGGCGCGTTGACAACTGGGGACGGGTATGGGTTGGATGTGATTTTCCCGGCCATCGACGATGTATACGTGTCAAACGGCGTATTGCTCCTCGTTGGCAACAACGGCGAGCGAGGCGGTTATGAGCGTGGCACGGCAAGCGCACCCGCGAGCATGACAAAGACGGTCTATACGGATAGCGCGACAACGCGCGGCATGGTGCATTTTTTGTTCACGTCATTTGGGTTGCCTGTCGGCGATCTCAACAGTTACGGCGGCAACTTATACGCACATTATCATGACTATCTGAATCTGGACGGGGCATCGTTTGCTGTGGCCATTGCACAGGAGTTCAACACTGTCTTTAACGAGGCGGGATACATTGCGGAGGCGATTGGCGACCGCGTGAAGATTACCGCGAAGAATCCAAGAGCAGGAGAGATGCTCGATCTCGCGGTGATAGCCTATGGCATCGAAAACTATGGGCCGACGGATGGCAATACGAAAGATGCAGACGGCGGCGTGGGCGATGGCACGGGCGGTGGCGGCACTGTCATTGACGTCGACGTCGGCAAAATCGTCGAGGGCGACGACAACAGCGAGACGACCAACGATTACAGCACCAACAGCACGACGACAAACAACAATACGACGACCACGAACAACACCACGACCACGACTACGCAGGCGGCGCCGGTTCAGGCGGCAAGCGCGTCAGTGGCGCCGATGACGGCGGCGGACATCGCGGCGATCGTGGGCGAGACCATCAAGGCGGTGAACGAGGCCGCGGCGGCGGAAGAGGAAACCCTGACGCAGGAGGACGCGGACGCGCTCGTCGCGGCGGCGGTGGCGCAGGAACGCGAAGACCAAAAGGCGATCGCGGACGCGCTGACGCCGCTGGCGGGCGGCGATGGCAAGGCGCAGCCTGTCCTTGAGGCGGCGCAAGAGGGCGCGGGCGCGGGCGCGCAAAACGGCGGGACCGCGCCGTGGGTGGTCAACCTGCTCTTTGGCGTCGCGGGCGCGTTCGCAGCGCTGTTCGCAGGGCTGCTGCTCCTGACGAAGCTCGGCGCGATCACGCTGGTGAGGAAACCATAAGGGGGCGCGCGCCGGAGCTGATGCGCAAGCCGTAGGGGATGCGCGCCGGAAGGATGACATGGCCGGCCGGCGCGCCCGCGACCCTGTGGGCGCGGTTCACGCCCCCGCAGTCAAGGACTGTCATTGCGATAATGGTGCTTCTCAAAACACGAAGTGTTTTGCACCTCCGCTGTCCGTTTTTCCATTACGGTAGACGACCACGCGCTAACGCGCTGTCGTCCTCGAATGCAGCCTTCCATCGATTTGCTTGCGCAAATCGGGATAGGTTGCGAACCCGCTGAAGCGGGTGGAAAAAAGGCAAGAAGACCTTATGCAACACTTTCCAAAATCTTTGATTTTGTGAAAGTGACTGAGGGAGCGCAGCGACCGCGGCAATCCATGAACCACTGGATTGCTTCGCTTCGCTCGCAATGACA
>JAITMX010000019.1 GCA_031290775.1 Eubacteriales Family XIII. Incertae Sedis bacterium | reverse complement strand
CTCTTCCGATCTGCTTCCTTCGGAAGCGGCCCCCTTTGTTTACATACCCCGGATAGCCAACGCCCCCTTAGGCGGCGTTGGGGACGACCGCGAAGACGCGCGCCGGAAACCCGACGCCGTCTTTCAGTTTCGGGAATGCCGTGAAAATAATCCCGCCCACCGCCGGGACCTGGTCGAGGTTTGCAAGCAGCTCGATCTGGATGCGGTCCTGGTCGAGGATGTACTTCTCGCCGGGGTACGGGTAGATGTCCGGATTGCCCGTGATGAAGCCCGGATCGGTGTCGGAAGTTTCGTGCCCGATCGCGCCGATATTCCGCTGCACCACGAGAAACTCGATTGTGGCCACGTCCCAGCCGGGGTAGTGCGGAACCCCATTTGCGTCATTGTTGTCGAAGTTTTCCGCAGGCCGCTTGTACCAGTCCGTGCGGAAAGCGACAAATGCGCCGGCCGGGATTTCGCCGTATGTTTTTTCCCAATCCAGGACGTCCTGTATGCTCAGCGCGTAGTCCGGGTTTTCGGAAACGGCGCCTGACTTGTCGATGACGGCAAGCGGATAGACGAGCTCGTCCACGCGGATCTGCTCCTGCGTTCGGCCGCCGGGCGCGAAGTGAGCCGGGATATCGACATGCGTGCCATACTGGCCGGCAACGGTGTACTCGTAAACGCGCATCGGCGCCTCGCCCCATGTCTCGCCCGGCGCCGGCGCCGCGTAGTCAAACAGCTTCCTGCAGCCGAGCGGCTCAAAGCCGTGCCAGTGCGGCGTTTCCGGGCCGAACTCATGCGACAGGTCGATCCACTTGTAGCTTTCAGATTTCAGCTCCGAAAGCGTTTCCCATAATTTTTTGCTCAAAACAGCCTCCTATACTTCCGGAACCACGGACAGCAGGTTGACCTTTGTGCCGTCTTTGAACTCGCAGATATAGACGGTCTTGTTTGGCACATGGCCGTTTGCGTACGAAATCGTGCCCGTGACGCCTTCAAAATCCGTGACCTTGTCGAGCGCGTTCTTGATGCCCTCCGCCGAAGTGTCGCCGTTTCCGTTCGTTTCGATCGCGTACTTGATGAGGTACGCCGCGTCATAGCCGAGCGCCGCGAAAGCATTGGCCGGTTCCGCGCCGTACTTTTCCGTGTAGGCCGCAAGGAAATCCGTGACTTTTGAATTTGATTCCGTATAATCTACGTGCGTCGTGAAATAAGTGTTGTTTGCCGCCTCGCCCGCGATTTCCGCGATTTCAACGGAGTCGAGGCCGTCGCCCGAAAAGACGGGCTGGCCGAGGCCCGCGTCGCGGAACTGCTTGAGGATCGGCGGCCCCTGTTCGGTGAAGCTCGCAAAGAAAAGGGCGTCCGGCTCGGCATCGAGCGCCTTGACCTTTTGGATTGCCGGGGAGAAGTCCGTATAGCCGTTGTCGTCGTAGGTAGCCTCCCCGATGATCTCGCCGCCGAGATTCGTGAAGTGCTCGGAGAAGAATTTGCTCAGCGACAGCGTATACTCGTCCGTCGAGTCCGTCACGACGTACGCCGTGTGCAGCCCAAGATCCTTGTAGGCGTATTCTGCGGCGGCATATGCCTGGATATTGTCGCCGAACGGCACGAGGAAGGCGGTGTCGCCGACGCGTTCTTGCGTATAAGGCAGCGTGGAACTCGTCGCGAGGGTCGCGACGCCTTTGCTCTGCGCGACGGTGCCGGACGCGATCGCGCTGTTGGGGTCGCCGAGCCCGGCCACTACTTTCGCGCCGTCGACATCAATGAGCTTGGCGATGAGGCTGCTGTTCAGGTCCAGTTCGGACTGGCCGTTGTAGAAAACATATTCGATTTGCTTGCCGTCGATGCCGCCGGCCGCGTTGATCTCGTCGACCGCCAATTGGAAGCCTTCGCTGCCGGGAATCTCGTAATCCGCCATAAATCCCGTTGTCTGCCACAGGCCGCCGACGATAATCGTGCCGCCGTCTGCCGGCGTTGCCGCTTCCGACGAGGAGCCGCCTGCCGGCGCCTCTGCGCTTCCGTTGCCCGTTGCTGTCCCGGCGCCTCCCGAGGGCGATGAGCACCCCGCCAGTGCCAACGCCGCCAGCAACGCCGCCATTATTGTACTAACGATTTTCTTTTTCATGATCTTTTTCCTCCTGTTTTGATTTTTCTTCTAAGCGATGCGGGTTATTATTTTTGAACAATCCTTCGCGAAGGATATTCCAAAAATCAACATAAGTTTCTTTGCGCAGCAAGCCGGCCCACGTGTCCCGGCCAAACATCGCGTCCACGATATATTCGCTGCTGCGCATCACGCCGCCGCGCCACCGGATGATGACGAGGATGAAAATGACGCTCATGACAATATTCGACAGGCCGTTCAGCGCAGGGACCGTGAAGCCGAAAACCCGGAAACCGTTTTCGGCATTTGCGAGGAACTGCGGCAAAAATGTGACGATTGCGGCGCCGGGGAAGGCGCCGCTCAATGTGCCCATGCCGCCGAGCACCGACATTTCGAGGATGGAAAACGACTCCTTGAAGTAAAAGAGCGACGGCGCGATCGTCTGCTGCAGGTGCGCCCACAGGGAGCCGCCGACCGCGCCGAAAAAGGCGCTGACCACGAAGGCGGTCATCCTGTACTTCGTCGCGTTGATGCCAAGCGAAGCCGCCGCGTCCGCATCGCTGCGTATCGCCGCCATGCTGCGGCCGAAAGCGGATTTTGTCATGCGGTGCAGGACAAAGAGCGACACAATCATGACCGCGAACACCATCGGAAGCGTCGAGAAGCGCTCCATGCCGCTGATTCCCTTCGCGCCGTTTGTCAGATGCGCGTTGTTGTCCAACACCGCTTTTATGATGATGATCATGCCGAGCGTCATGACGGCAAGGTAATGCCCTTTCGCGCGCAGGACCGGGAAGCCGAAAACGACAGCGACCGCCGCGCCGGCCAGCCCCGCGGCAACCAACGCCGGAATGAACGGCAGATGGGCTTCCGCGAGCCACGCCGGGATGCCGGGAATGCGGCTGAATTTCAGCTCGGCGGTCATCGTCAGCAGCGAGCCCGCATACGCCCCGATTCCCATGAAGCCGGCCTGCCCCATTGAAAAGATGCCCGCGAAGCCGTTTGTGATATTGAGGCTCGCCGTCAGGATCACGTTGATCATGAACATGACAACGACGATTTGATAGTACTCGGCCACGCCTATATAAATGTAGAGCAGCGCGGCCACCGGCGCGGCAACGACAGCCAAAAACTTGAACAGCGGGTTCGCGAAAAGCGCCTTTGCCATATTCAGCTCCTCCTGCCTTCGGCGGCGCCGAACAGCCCGTTCGGCTTGAAGAGCAAAACGACAATGAGCACGAGAAAGACAAACGCCGTTTGGTAGACCCCGGCGCCCTCGGGCAGATAGCAGGCAAACAGGATTTCGAGCACCCCGAGCAGCACGCCGCCCGCCGCCGCGCCGGCAAAGCTGCCAATCCCGCCGATGACCGCCGCCGCGAATGCCTTGATCCCGATCATAAAGCCCATAGACGGGTTGAAGGAGACGTATTGGCCGGAATAAAGGACTCCGGCTACCGCGGCAAGCGCGGAGCCGACCACGAAAGCGAAGACGACCACGGCGTTCAGGTTGACCCCCATCAGTTTCGCCGCCGTGCTGTTTTCCGCGCACGCGCGCATCGCGATGCCAAGCCGCGTTTTTTTGATAATCAGGCTGACGGCCGCAATGAGGCCGCCCGTCACAACGAAAATCACGATGCTCATGTTTGTGATGGTGATGCTGCCCGCGCCGCCAAGCACAAGCTTTTCCGAAAAAAACCCCGGCAAGGCGAACGCCCGGTTTTTCGGCGTAAAAACCATCAGGAACAGGTTTTGCAGAAAAATCGAAACCGCGAGCGAGGTGATGAGCGTCGCTTCTTCGCCGGCGTCCCGAAGCGGCCGGTATGCCGCCCGCTCAATCACAAGGCCGAAAGCGACGGTGATCAGCACCGACCCAATCACGGCAAAGGGCAAAGACAGCCCGCGCGCGATCAGAATCCATGCCCCGTATGTCGCGACCATGAGCAGGTCCCCATGCGCAAAGTTGATGAGGCGCAGGATGCCGTATACGATGGAATAGCCGATCGCGATGAGCGCGTAGATGCTGCCGAGCTGCAGCCCGCTGATCAGGCTCCCCGCGAAAAAATCCATCAGATGCCGCCTCCCAGATAGGAATCGCGAATCTGCTCATTGTACAGCAGCTCGCCGCTCTTTCCGAAAAGCACGATGCGCCCGTTTTCGAGCAGCCACGTCTTGTCCGAGATGTGAAGCGCTTCATGCACGTTTTGCTCAACCAAAAGAATCGTGATCCCGCGATCGCGCAGCTGCGAAATGACGTCCATGACGCGCTGCACGTAAATCGGCGCCAAGCCGAGCGAGGGCTCGTCCAAAAGCAGCAGTTTCGGGCCTGACATGAGCGCCCGCCCAATCGCAAGCATCTGCTGCTCCCCGCCGGACAGCACGCCCGAAGAGCGCCGGTACCGCTCTTTCAGGATTGGAAAAATACCAAAGACATAATCAAGGCGTTCGGACAGCGCGTGTTTGTCCCGGGCGCGATACCCCCCGAGCGCAAGGTTTTCCGCTACCGACAGGCGCCCAAAAATTTGCCGGCTCTCCGGCACGTGGACGATCCCCAGCTTGACAAGCTCATGCGGCGGGGCTTTTTCAATCGGTTTGCCTTCAAAAACAATCTCCCCGGCCCGCGGCCGGATGAGGCCGGAAATCGCGCGCAGCGTCGTCGACTTGCCCGCGCCGTTGGCGCCAATCAGCGAAACGATCTCGCCGGCCTCCACGCGGAAAGTGATCCCGCGGACCGCGTCGATATGCCCATAGCTGACTTTCAGGTTTCTGGCTTCAAGCATATTCGCGCTCCGCGCCGAGATACGCCCGGATTACTTCGGGGTCGCGGCGTATCGTATCCGGATCGCCTTCCCCGATCAGAATCCCGAAATCCATCACATAGATATACTCGCATAGGGACATGACGACGCTCATATCATGCTCGATGAGCAGAATCGTCGTGCCGGTCTCTTCGCGGACCCGCCGGATGTCGCGGGCGAGCGAGACGCTTTCATTTGGGTTCATTCCTGCCGCCGGCTCGTCGAGCAGCAGGAGCTCCGGCTCCAGCGCAAGGCAACGGGCGATTTCCAGCCGGCGTTGATGCCCATAGGGCAGGCTTCCGGCCTCCGCTTCGGCATAATGGCCGATGCCCATCCGGTGCAGGATGCGTTGTGCGCTTTCGGTGATTGCGCGCTCCTGCGAACGGTAATGGGGCGTCCCGAGCGCCATCTGCGCGAAATTGTACGAATGCCGCGCTTGCGCGGCAATCCTGACATTGTCGAGCGCCGACAGCTTCCCAAAAATCCTGAGGTTCTGAAATGTCCGCGCGACCCCAAGCCCGGCGATGCGGTCGGGCGACAGTTTGTCGAGGCGCGCCCCCTTGAAGATGATTTCCCCGCTGGTCGGTTTGCTGCTGCCGGAGATCATATTGACGACGGTGCTTTTCCCCGCGCCGTTCGTGCCGATGAGGCCGCAAATGCTTCCCTTTTCAACTGCAAAGCTCAGGTTGTCCACTGCGACAACGCTTTTGTATTTCATTGTAAGGCCCCGCAGGGCCAGGATATTTTCCCTGTTCACACACATCGCTTTCCAATTGCAAAGCATATATTACATATATGTTTTATACATATAATAATACCCGATTGAATACGCGTTGTCAATGTGCAATTCGCAAAATTCGCAAAAGGGACGGTTTCTTTCGCAAGCAGTCCTTTTTCGCGCACGGGGCGTGGGCGTAATTGTTGCGTGGGGCTTTGCAAACGGTGTAAGATGGTACGGAGAGAGGATTGCGAGAGGATAGAGAGGAAAAGGAGGCAGGAGGATGGCGCTGAGCAAAGCCACACATATTGTAAACGGCGTGGAGCGGATGTTTTTTTTCGATCCCGAGCTGGATTCGCTTGCGGAAACACTGCGGCGCTACGGGCTGACAGGCATCAAAGTCGGCTGCAACGCGGGCCAGTGCGGCGCCTGTTCGATTATCGTAAACGGGAACGTCATACGCTCCTGCATGAAGAAAATGAAAGACGTCGCGGAGGGCAGCGCCATCGAGACCATCGAGGGCCTTGGCACCGCGAACCAGCTGCACCCTTTGCAGCAGGCTTGGATTACGTACGGCGGCGTGCAATGCGGCTTTTGCTCTCCGGGCTTCATCGTGAGCGCGAAAGCGCTGCTCGACAGCAATGCCTCGCCGACGCGCGAGGAGGTGCGCGACTGGTTTTTCAAACATCGCAACATCTGCCGCTGCACGGGATACAAGCCCATCGTCGACGCGGTCATGGCAGCCGCGGCTGTCCTGCGCGGCGAAAAGACGATGGCGGACATCACATACAAGCACGAAAAGGGCGCGCGCGTCTACGGGACGAGGTATCCGAGGCCGGCCGCGCTTGGCAAAGTCCTCGGCCTGACGGATTACGGCGACGACATCAAGCACAAAATGCCGCAGGGCACGCTGCATGTGGCGGTCGTCCAGCCGCGCCTCGCTTCGCACGCGCTCATCAAATCGGTTGACACGTCTGAGGCGGAAAAGATGCCGGGCGTCGTAAAAGCGCTGACGGCAAAGGACGTGCGCGGCACCAACATCATTTTTGAGCCCAACTTCAATCAGCGTTCCCTGCTGAAAGGCGACATCCGCCCGATTTTCAACAGCGACAAGATTTTTTTCTATGGCGACCTCGTCGGCGCGGTCATAGCGGACACGGAGGCACACGCCCGCGCGGCTGCCGCGGCCGTCAAAGTCGAAATCGAACAGATGCCGGAATACACCAATTTCATCGACGCGGCGGCGCCGGACGCGATGCGCATTCACGATCGCGCGCCCAATGTTTATCTGAAACAGCCCGTCATCAAGGGCGGGGACGTGCGCGATGCCATCGAGGAAAGCGCCTGCTCGGTAGAGGGGAGTTTTTACTCGACGCGCGAGCCCCATCTCTCGATCGAAGGCGACACGCAGCAGGCGTTTTGGGACGAGGCCGGCAATATGGTCATCGCGAACAAAAGCCAGTCCATCCAGTGGAACCGCGAATCGATTGCGGACGGCGTGGGAATCCCGCTTGAAAAGCTGCGCTTCATCGAAAACCCGACGGGCGGCTCTTTTGGCTGGTCGACCTGCGCGGCGAGTTTTGCCGTCATGGCCGTCTGCCTGCTGGCGCTTGACGACCCCTCGGCGGCGCTCACGCTGACCATGTCCTATGTCGAGCATCAGGCGTTCAGCGGCAAGCGCACGCCGTCGCACAGCAACGGGCGCATGGCCTGCGACGAGAATGGCAAAATCACGGCGATCGAGTTTGACTTTGGCGTCGACCACGGCGCCTACGACGATATTTCGATGAACCTGATCCAGAGCCTTCTGCGGTATCCGGGCTATCCCTATGTGATCCCAAACGTGCGCGGGCTCGTCCGCATGGCGGTGACAAACCACGGCTTTGGGACGTCCTACCGCGGCTTCGGATCGCCGCAGGCCTATACGCTCGGCGAATCGCTCGTCGATATGCTCGCCGAAAAAATGGGCGAGGACCCTTTTGAGTTTCGTTATAAAAATCTCGGGCGGCCCGGCGACCTCACGATCAACGGCTATCCGTTCAAAGAGATTTCGATGGTTGAGATTTACGACAGGATGCGCCCGATCTACGAGGAGGCAAAAGCGCGTCTCACGGCAAAATCGGAGGATGATGAATATTATTACGGGCTCGGCATCGCGAGCTGCGGCTTCAACGTCACGACCGGAAACCACGACATGGGCGAGGTCGCTTTGGAGCTGAACGCGGACGGGACGGTCACGGCGTCGAACACTTGGCAAGACCCCGGGCAGGGCGGCGACATCGGGACGCTCGCGCATACGCACGAGTGCCTGCGCCCGCTCGGGCTCGAACCGGGCCAGATCAAGCTGCTGCTCAACGACAGCCATCTGTGCCCCAATTCGGGCATATCGGCCGCGAGCCGCTGCCACTTTGTGGTCGGGCGCGCGACGGAGGAAGCGGCCGAAAAGCTGCTGTCGGCGATGCGCAAAGCGGACGGCACATACCGCGCGTACGGCGAGATGGCGGCGGAAGGCATCCCGACGCGTTATACGGGCGTGCACGACACGACGGGAAAGGTCATCGACCTCGACTTCAACACGAGCCAGGGCGACCCGGTCATTTCGGTCACGTTCGGGCTTGAGCTTGCGGAAGTCCGCGTCGAAAAAGCGACGGGCAAGCCGCAGGCGACGCGCATCGTCTTCATCAGCGACGTCGGGCGGCTCGGCAATGTGCTTGCGGTCGAAGGCCAAGCCTACGGCGGCATCTCCCATACGATAGGATTTGCGCTGACGGAAAACTATGACGATGTGAAAAAACACGGGACGTTTGCCGGCGCCGGCGTCCCTACGATCAAGGACGTGCCGGACGATATCGAGCTGATTTTTCTCGACAAGGGCCGTGAGGTCGGCCCGCATGGGTCTACGGGCTGTTCGGAGCTCTATCAGTCGGCGGGCCATATGGCGGTCATCAACGCGATCGCAAGCGCGGTCGGGGGGCGCGTCTACACGCTGCCCGCGTCGCCCGCAAAGGTCAAAGCCCTCATCGGCCGCGTGCGGGCCGGCGAGCCGGAAACAATCGAAAAATGGCTGCTCGGCGCGGATATGTACGATGAGATCGATGAAATATCGGCCAACCCGATTTGAGGAAGCGCTGATTAGCGCAGGCGGGTGCAAGGGCGTTAATCAGCGTTTCCCTGATCGGAGTTTCCTTTGGGTGAGGGGATGATGGACTTCAAGTCGATCAGCAGGTACGCGGATGCGTGCCTGCGCGACACACCCCCGCCTTGCGTTTCCGCCTGCCCGCTCGGCGTGGATGTGCGGGGCCTGATCGCGAAAGCCCGCGCGGGGCGTTTGGACGCCGCGTACAGAGCCTATCGCGAAGCGGTGCTTTTCCCGCGCGTGGTGAGCGCTTTTTGCGGCGCGCCATGCCGGGGCGCCTGCGTGCGGGAGCGCTTGGCGGACGGTTTTGTCGACCTTGCGAAAATCGAACGCGGCATAGTGGAGGCCGCCGTCCGGCGCGACACGGGGCGCTACGCAGTCACGAAAAAAGCCGAGCGTGTCGCCGTGACAGGCGACGGCCTCGCCGGGCTCGCCTGCGCGTGGAGGCTCGCTTCAAAGGGTTATGGCGTGACGGTTTTTGGGATAGGGACAGGGACAAAGACAAAAGGGGACGGTTCATCTGTCTTGCTGAGGACAAATGGGG
>JAITMX010000159.1 GCA_031290775.1 Eubacteriales Family XIII. Incertae Sedis bacterium | reverse complement strand
CTTGTCAACGGCCTCATGGTGCCGATCACCGCCTACCTGATCAACCGGTTTTCATCGCGGCAGATCTTTACCTTTGCGATGTGCGCTTTTACGGCGGGCTCGGCGGTCGCGGCTTTTTCAAACAGTTTCGCCATGCTGCTCGCGGGCCGCGTCATGCAGGCGGTCGGCGCCGGCATCATGCTGCCGTTCAGCACGGTCATGCTCATGCTCATCTTCCCCAAGTCGCGCAGGGGCTTTGCGCTCGGGATTGCGGGCGTCGTGATCGGCTTTGCGCCGGCTTTCGGGCCGACGTTCGCGGGTTGGCTCGTGGACGAATGGGGCTGGCGGTATATCTTTGCGGTCATCGCTCCGCTCGCCGCCGCCGTCATGGCCCTCGCCATCGTCAAGCTGCAAAATCTCGGGGAGCGGCAGGAGGCAAAGCTCGACTGGGTTTCGGTCTTTTTTTCGACGATCGGTTTTGGCGGGCTGCTCTATGGGTTTTCGACGGCCGGCACGTCGGGCTGGACGCATCCGGCGACACTGGGGCCGATTGCGGCCGGCGCGGTCTTCCTCGTCTTGTTTGTGCGGCGGCAGTTTTCGCGCGAAAATCCGTTGCTCAATTTGCGCATCCTGAAAAACGGCGTGTTCTCGACGTCAACGATCCTTGCGGGCATCGTCAGCGCGGGCATGACGGTCGGCGCCGTCATCACGCCGATTTATCTGCAAAATGTGCTGGGCCTGTCGGCGCTGCACTCGGGCTTCCTTCTGATGCCCAGCGCACTCATCATGGCGGGCATGAGCCCTGTCTCCGGCGTTCTGTTTGATCGCTTCGGGCCGCGCGCGCTCAGCATCACGGGCCTCTCCATCATGACGGGCGGCACCCTCATGCTCTCGTTTCTCGGGGTTCACTCTTCTTATTTGTATGTATGCGTCGGGTACACGTTTCGGATGTTTGGGATTTCGATGGTCAATATGCCGATCAACACATGGGGCCTCAACATATTGCCAAACAGATTGATCGCGCACGGCAACGCGATCAACAATACGGCGCGCCAAGTCGGCGGGTCGCTCGGCACCGCGATCCTTGTGACGGTCATGATGATGGCCGCGGCGGGCGCAATCTCACCGGGCGCGCAGGCGGCGGTGATAGGCATCAATGCGGCATTCCGGGGCGCGTGCGGGTTGACGGTGGCGGCGCTTGTGCTGACCATCGTTCGTGTGAAAGGAGACAGAAATGGCGAAGATTGCTGAAATCATGGAGAAAGTGCGATTTACGTCCCGCAAGGACGCGACCGTCGGCGAATTGATACGGCAGCTCGCGGACGGGCAGATCGGGTGGATACCGATTGTTGACGATGACAAAAAACTGCTTGCCTATATCACGGACGGCGACATTGTGCGCTATATTTCGCACAAACGCCCGCGGTTTTTTGATTATGGCGAGCTCATCGCCATCGACATCGACGATGAGCCGTTCGAGTCGAAAATCCGGGGTTTGCTTGAAATCCCGGTCATGAAAATCGCGGGCAAAAATCAAAAGATATCCGCCGACGTCAATCAGGAAATCGGGGAAGTCGCCGATTTGTTCCGCCATGAGCACGTGCGCCAAATCGCCGTGCTGGACGGCGGCCGCGTGGTGGGCGTCGTCCGGGAATCCGATATCGTGCGCCATATTTTGGTGACATTGCTCCCCGAAACTGCGCGTTAGCGTACGGCGCTTGCCCTGGCAACACCGGGAGGAGAGGATATATCCCATGAAACGATACGCGGGTTTTTTCTCATTTTTGAAACCGCTTGCCGATCTCGCGGACAGGCCGCTCGTGCAGGGCGTCCGGCAAGGGTTCATGTTTATGGTGCCGATGCTCGTCATCGGGGCTGTCATTGCCGCGTTTCTCAACATCCCGATCCCGGCCTTTCAAAACTTTATGTCAGATACATTTGGAGGCCAATGGAAAGCGTTCCTGCTGATTGTCCACAATGCCGCGATGCAGGTGATTTCATTGACTACGGTCGTGTCGATCGGCTACTCGGTATCCATGCAGGAAAAAGCGGTGAAAGAAGGGCTCATCCGCCCGGTCTATCCGACGCTGGCGGCGCTCGCCAGCTACATCGCGTTTCAGAAGCCGGGCGAGATCGCGGACGCGGCGCTGTCGTCGAAAGCGGCGGGCGCGTCGTCTATGTTTGCGGCGATGGCGATCGCGATTGTTTCCGTAAAACTCCTGCTCTTTTTTTACGGCAAGTATGAAAAACTGTTTCCCGAAAAATTGTATACGTTCAATGGCAATACCGTGATTCGCGGCTCGTTTCGCGTCATCATCCCGCTCCTTTTGACGATCGTGGCCTTTGCGGGCATCAACGTGCTCGTGCACGATACGGGCCTTGCGGAGTCTTTCGCGGGCGGATTTTCCGAGGCTTTCCGCACGCTCTTTCTCCGGGGCGATGTCCTTTCAGTCATTCTCATCGTGCTCGTCACGCAGGTCCTGTGGTTTTTCGGCATACATGGCGGCAATGTCTTCATGGAGGCTTACGGCGCCGCGCAGCAGCAAGCCGCCGCGCAGGGGCTTGAGCTTTCGGCGTTTTCAAAAGAATTTTTCGATATTTTCGTATACTTCGGCGGCGCCGGCTCAACACTTGCGCTTGTGGCCGTGCTGCTGTTTTTCGGGGAGAGGAATTCCGACCGAAAGCTCGCGCAAGGCGCGTTTTTCCCAAGCCTTTTGAATATCAACGAGCCGCTCATCTACGGCCTGCCGATCGTCCTCAACCCGTACTACGCGATTCCGTTTGTGCTGGCGCCCGTCCTCTCGTCGCTCATCGCGTACGCCGCTATGGCCGCCTCTGCCGTGCCTTTCCCGGCCACGGAAGTGGGATGGACGATGCCGATCTTCTTTTCGGGCTATCTCGCGACGGGCTCGGTTTCGGCTGTGGTACTTCAGGCGGCCTGCTTTTGCGTGGCCTTCGCCGTATACCTGCCTTTTGTGAGTGTTGCGCGTACGCACGCCGAACAGAAATACAAGGATGATTATCGGCACATGGCCGCAGAGATGACCTACCTCGAAAATACGCGTTATCGCAAGGTCATGAGCCGCAGCGACGAAATCGGCAATGTGGCGCGCTATCTCGCGCAGGAGATCGGGGTGGCGATCCGCGAAGGCGAAAATCAATCGGCGCTGCGCATGGAGTACCAACCCAAGACCGTAAAGGATGGGCGCGTGATGGGCGCGGAAGCCCTGATTCGCTGGACACACCCTGTGTTTGGCGTGATCGCGCCGCCTGTCATCCTCGGCATCGCCGAGGAAGCAAATCTCGATGCGGCGCTCGGGCGTTGGGTCATCAAACAGTCGCTGAGGGATATGAATGGGTGGATCGGCCTTGGCCTCGGCAGGGTCAAGCTCTCCATCAATCTGTCGCCGTCCCATCTGAATACGGACGACCGCCTCGGCGGCTTTATCGCCGAGGCGATGCAGGAATTTTTCATCCCGCCGCACCTTGTCGAATACGAATTGACGGAAAACGCGACAATTGAACAGACGGATTGCCTGCACGATACGCTGAGGCGTATCCGAAGCATTGGTTCGGACATTTCGATCGATGATTTTGGCATGGGGCACAGCTCGCTGAAGTACCTTTTCGATTTCTTCGCGAATGTGGTCAAGATCGACATCTCGCTTGTTCAGGGTGTGACGGAAAGCAAGGAGCACCGCGTCATCGTCGGCGCGATCCTCGATCTCTGCCGCGAGCTTGGCGTCAAGGTCATTGCAGAAGGCGTTGAGACAAAAGAACAGCTCGACATCATCAGCGATATGGGCGCCGACTATTTCCAAGGCTGGTATTTTTCCAAAGCGCTGCCCGTAGGCCGGCTCATAGAGTATATGAAAGAACACGGGACGGTTTTGGAAGCGTAACGCTCCAGCAGGAAGCGCAGCGCGGCCTTAGCCGCATGCCCCAGAATCGCCATCGTCGATTTTGTACGGCGTGATTTTGTGCAGGATTTTTTGGTCTGCGAGGGCGACGGCGCGTGTGCCGTCCTCGGTGAAAGTCTCTTCTAAGATTTTTCCGCTTTCGCGTATCTCTGCCAACAGCCCGCCTTTGCTGTAGGGCAGGAGGAACTCGATTTTTATTTGGGATGGCTCCAGCGCGCCCTCGACGGCGCGGAGCAGGTTGTCTATGCCGGCTCCTGTCCGGGCGCTGATCGGCACTTCTTTTCCCTCCCCCGGTATCGGTATCTGCCCCGCGAGTTTGTCGATCTTGTTGCGGACTGTGACCATCGGCGTATCCCGCACACCCAATTGCGCCATGAGAGTCTGCGTCACCGCGATCTGCTCTTCCGCGTCCGCGCTTGAGGCGTCGCAGACGTTCAGAATCAGATCCGCGTACGCGGCTTCTTCTAGCGTCGACAGAAAGGCCTTCACGAGCTGGTGGGGCAGGCGGCGGATGAGGCCGACGGTGTCCACGAGCATGACATCCCGGCCGTTTGGCAGCGACAGCTTGCGGGCGGCCGGGTCGAGCGTCGCAAACAGCTTGTCTTCCGCGAGGACCCCGGCATCCGTCAGGGTGTTGAGCAGGGTCGATTTGCCGACGTTGGTATAGCCCACGATCGCGACCATCGTCACGCCGTCTTTCTTGCGGCGCGCCCGCTTGTGCGCCCGGCGGCCCTCCAATTCTTTCAATTGGGTTTCGAGGATTTGGATGCGGCGGCGGATATGGCGGCGGTCCGCCTCAAGTTTTGTTTCGCCGGGGCCGCGCGTGCCGATGCCGCCGCCCAGCCTCGAGAGGCTGAGCCCCTGCCCGCCAAGGCGCGGGAGCCGGTAACGCTGCTGCGCAAGTTCCACTTGCAGGCGGCCTTCTTTTGTGAGGGCGCGTCCCGCAAAAATATCGAGGATGAGCATGGTGCGGTCGATGACGTCCATCTCCACGATTTTGGAGATGTTGCGGATTTGGGTGGCGGTGAGTTCGTGGTCAAAGATAATCAGGTTTGCGTCGTTTGCCGCTGCGGCCTCCCGGATTTCCTCGATCCGGCCGGAGCCGACCAAGGTCGCCCTGTCAAAGGATGCGCGTTTTTGCGAAGCCGTCGCGAGGACTTCCGCCCCGGCGCTTTCCGCCAGCGCCCAAAGCTCGGCAAGGGACGCGTCCACGTCGTAGGCGCCGGTGTCCACCGCGACCAAGACCGCTTTCTGTATCGGTTGTTTGTTTTCCTCCATCATGGCTCTATACTAACACAATAACGATTCCTGCTGCCATTCGCGTGTTTGCCGAGGAGTTCGATTCATTGATTGTTATTATACAAATAATGTATAATTCAGCTAAATATATAAAAATTATTCTAATATAGCATTGACTTAATGCCTTGATGTGGTATATATTGACGTAAAACACAACACGAGGAGGCAAGCGCATTGAGCATTTTTGACCACAAAGACTACCTGGACTATGAGGATTACAAAAATAATTTTCGGCTGGAAATACCCGAAAACTTCAATTTCGGTTTCGACTGCGTCGACGCCCTCGCGGCAAGCGTTGCGGATGGCGGGCGTGCCGCGATGATATGGGACAGCGACGACGGCGGCCAAAGGGTTTATTCTTTCCATGAAATGAAGATGTACTCGGACGGCGCGGCGCGTTATTTCAAATCGCTCGGCATCGGCAAGGGCGACCGCGTGATGCTCATCCTCAAGAGGCGCGCGCATTTTTGGTTTGCCATCATCGGGCTCATCAAAATCGGCGCGGTGGCGATCCCGGCGACGCACCACCTGATCGCGGAAGACATCGTATACCGCAACAAGTCGGCATCCGTCAACGCCATCGTCAGCACGGACGATGAGAAAGTGATACGGGCGGTCGAGGCGGCGCAGCCCGAATCAAACTCCGTCCGCCACCTCATCAGGATCGGCGAAAAAGAGCTGGGATTTGAAACCGCTTTTGAATGGGAATTGTTCGGCCAAGGCATCTTGGGCCATCAAGAGGGCGCGCCGCTGCCGCGCGTGACGGAAAACAGCGATACCATGCTGCTCTATTTTACATCCGGCACAACGGGCTATCCAAAGATGGTGCTGCACAACCACGCCTATCCGTTGGCGCACATCGTGACGGCAAAATACTGGCACAACCTGAGGCCGGAGAGCATCCATCTGACGCTGGCTGACACGGGCTGGGGCAAAGCGGTCTGGGGAAAGCTCTTTGGCCAATGGCTTTGCAAAGCGACCGTCATGGTCTATGACCATGACAAGCTCATCGTTCACAGGCTGCTCAAAATCATGGAAAAACATCGCGTCACCTCGTTTTGCGCGCCGCCGACCGCATACAAGGTGATTCTCACCGCCGACTTTTCCTGTTATGACCTCTCCTCCCTTGAGTACGCGACATCTGCAGGCGAGCCTTTGAACGACGCGGTTTACGATGATTTCCTGCGGCGCACGGGCATTCGGATCCATGAGGCGTACGGGCAGACCGAAACCGTTCCGGTCATCCTGACGACTCCGTATACGGAGCCAAAAGCCGGCTCGCTCGGCAAGGCAAACCCGCTCTACGACCTCGCCCTGCTCGATGCAGGCGGAAACATTGTCGCGAGGCTGGGCGCGGGCGAGCCCGATGAACCCGCCACCGGGGAGCTTTGCATCATCGCGGAGCCCGGCGATGTCGGTGTTTACACAGGATATTACCGCAATCCCGATTTGACGAAACTTGCGTGGCAGGGCGGTGTTTACCACACAGGGGACCTCGTCAGCATCGACGCGGAGGGCTATATTTATTTCATCGGGAGGTCAGACGATATCATCAAGTCAGCGGGGTTTCGCATCGGGCCCTTTGAGGTCGAGAGCGTCGTGCAGCAGCACGAGGCTGTCCTTGAGTGCGCCGTGACGGGCGTCCCCGACCCGCTGCGCGGGCAGGCCATACGGTGCAGCATCATCCTGCGCGAGGGCTTTGAGCCTTCGGACGCGCTGCGGAAAGAGATTCGCGCCTTTGCGAAAGCGGGCGCTGCGGCATACAAAATCCCGCGCATCATCGAATTTGTGGATGAGCTGCCCAAGACCATATCGGGCAAGGTGCGGCGCGCCGAAATGCGCGCCGGGGGCCAAAGGGCCGCAGATTGAATCAGCCTGCGAATCAGCCTGCGGCCATGAAGCTTGCGGGGCTTCGTTCGCCAAACCTGGCTTTACTTGCTATAATCTGTTTGTTATGTTTGCCTTTGCGTCTCAAAACCACATACTGCTTGCTTTGATTGCCGGGGCCTTTACTTGGGGCCTGACGGCGGCGGGCGCTTCGATGGTCTTCTTTTTCAAGAAACTAAACGAGCGTGTCACAAATGTCATGCTCGGATTTGCGGCCGGCGTGATGGTTGCGGCGAGCTTTTGGTCGTTGCTCGCCCCGGCCATCGAGATGAGCGCAACTATGGGCAGGTTCAGTTTTGTCCCCGCCCTCGCCGGATTTTTGGCAGGGAGCGGTTTTCTGCTGGCGCTCGACCGGCTGATCCCCCATCTGCACCTCGGCTCTCCCGACGAAGACCGGGAGGGGCTTCCGAGCCACACGAGCAAATACATGCTGCTCGTCCTCGCGATCACGATACACAATATCCCCGAGGGCTTGGCCGTAGGCGTTGCTTTCGGCTCGATCCTGAATGGCAATCCGGCGACAGCGGCCGCAGCCGGCATTCTTGCGGTCGGCATCGGGATTCAAAACTTTCCCGAGGGCGCGGCTGTTTCGATCCCGCTGCGCATGGGCGGCATGAGCCGTAGGCGCAGTTTTTTTTACGGTCAACTGTCCGCAGTCGTCGAGCCGATTTTTGCGGTCGTCGGCGCCGCGCTCGTCACTGTTTTCGCGCCTATATTGCCCTACGCGCTGGCATTTGCGGCCGGCGCAATGATATTTGTCGTGGTGGAAGAGCTCATCCCCGAGTCGCAGCGCGGCCGCGGGAGCGACTTTTCGGCGGTCGGCACCGTACTCGGCTTTGCCGTCATGATGGTGCTTGATGTGGCGCTTGGTTAGCGGGCACATTGCCATTGCGGGCTTGCCTTTGCCACTCCTTTGCCATGTGCCCTTTTGGCTGTTGAACCGTTTCCATTTTTGCGGCAAAGGGTATATAATAGGCGCATTGCAGGAAACATTGTTGACAATTGTTCGCAGCTATATGGAAGGCGGCAGGGGCGGTGCAGCCCCATACCCACCTTTCGCGAAAGGAAGGGCAGAGAAGATGCAGGCACACCGCAGCGCAAATATGGCAAATAATCCCAAATGGGGGGGGGGGGGGGGCGCTCCCGGAATAGGCTGGCAAGGCGCGCCATCACCGTCCTGCCCGCGTTTTTCTTTTTCCTCCTGTTCACGGCGTCAAGCCCCCTCGCCGCCCACGCGGCCGAAGC
>JAITMX010000045.1 GCA_031290775.1 Eubacteriales Family XIII. Incertae Sedis bacterium | reverse complement strand
GTGGCTCGTCACGTCCCCCGCCGGGGACGCAAAGGTATACCAAGCGGGGGGGGCCGTCAAGGTCGCCGCCGCCACGACGCTGACTGCGCAGTGGAAAGCGCGTTTTGCAGTGACGTACGCGCTGAACGGCGGCGCTGCGGGTACGGCGGGCGACGCCTTTGCCCCTGCCAATGTGCTCGCGGGCAGCCATACGCTGCCTTCGGCAAAGCCGTCCAAAGGCGGCAGCGACGCCGATTTTGCGGGCTGGCTCGTCACGTCCCCCGCCGGGGACGCAAAGGTATACCAAGCGGGGGGGGCCGTCAAGGTCGCCGGCGCCACGACGCTGACGGCGCAGTGGAAAGCGCGTTTTGCGGTGACGTACGCGCTGAACGGCGGCTCGGCGGGTACGGCGGGCGATGCCTTTGCCCCGGCCAATGTCCTCGCGGGGGATCATGCGCTGCCTTCGGCAAAGCCGGCCAAGGATGGCAGCGACGCCGATTTTGAGGGCTGGATCGTCACATCCCCCGCAGGGGACACAAAGGTATACAAGCCGGGAGCCGCCGTCCAGATCGCCGCCGCCACGACGCTGACTGCGCAGTGGAAAGCGCGCTTTGCGGTGACATATGTGCTGAACGGCGGCGCGGCGGGCGCTGCGGCCGACGCCTTTGCCCCTGCCAATGTGCTCGCGGGCAGCCATGCGCTGCCTTCGGCAAAGCCGGTCAAAGACGGCAGCGACGCCGATTTTTCCGGTTGGAAGATTACCGTGCCGGCCGGCAATGCAAATGTGTACAAAGCGGGGGACGCGGTCAAAGTCACCGGGGCCACGACGCTGACGGCGCAGTGGAAAGAGCATTTCACGTTGGCGTACGATTTGGCCGGCGGCGCGGCGGGCGACGCCTTTGCCACGGCCAATGTCCACGCGGGGAGCTATACGATCTCTTCAAAAAAGCCGGTCAAAGACGGCAGCGACGCCGATTTTTCCGGCTGGAAGATCACTGCGCCCGCCGGGCCGGCCGGCGCCGGGAGGGTGTACAGCCCGGGCGGCGCCATCACGATCAGTGCGAACACGACGCTGACGGCGCAGTGGGGCGGCGGATACAGCAACGCAAAAATCCCCAAAAGAGACGCGACGGACCGAAATATCTTGGTGAAAAACAAGGGCGTAAACCCCTTGGTAAACTACAATTTCATCATGCGCGTGGAGGCGGCGTTCGATCTGCCCTGCAAGAGCGTCAAGGCGTTCACGCGCGAAAATGAATACGAGCTGATTCAGGAGGGCGGGCTGAACGACTACGTCCATATGCGCCGCAAGCCGATCAGCAAGCCGTTTACGCTGGAGGTCGAACGCTATGTCGGCGTTGACTACCTCGACCCTTTGCCAAACGGGACAGAGCTGCTGCTGCCGATTATTATCATCATATCGCGCCATCCGGATCAGTTTGGCGATGTGAGCGCGTGGGCGCGGAACTACGCTTTTACGGGCTGTACCGTCATCAAGAAAACATACGGCGAGCTGAATGCGGAACAGTCGGGCCTGCTCGTCGACACGACAACGATTGCCTATCGGGAAATGATCTGCCTCGATTTGCCGTATGGCGCGTAAAGGGAGCGTTGGAAAACAAAGATGTTTGCGGGACGGAAAGCAATCAAACTGAAAATCAGGCGGGAATTCACCGCTTTTCGCGCGGACAGCGCCGCTTTTGCCAACCCGTTTTGCGAGCGCATCATGGGCGCTTATGCGCTGATGTCCATGAATTTCACGCCGAAAGAGATGCTGCTGCTCGCTTTTGCCGTCCCGGAGGCGCCGCAGGCGGGCGCGGGGATGACAAGCATCGTGAACATGGAGAGCACGGCCCGTTCAAGCAGCTTCCTTCTCAACATCCTGAACAATGTCGTCAACCGTGTCATGGTGGCTGCGGACGGCCATTACAGCTATGCGGACGAGGTCTATATATCAAACGTGCTGCGCCGGCTCGGCGTCGCGGATGTGAACCAATTTGTGCGTGAGGTGCGCACGGCAAACCGGGAAACGAAAAATCTCTATCACTTGCAGCGCTTATGCGAAACGCATGGCGGCATACTGCTCCACATGCCCCCGCCGGAACCGGAGGGCGCGCCGCAGGCGGGCGCGGGGGAGACGGCCGCAGGAGCGGTTCCCGGCGCGGAAGGCGCAGCGGGGGCACGGGAACCCGCATTGCACCGCTCGATTATTGAGCGCCTGCAGACAGCGGATGTCTTTCGGTTTGTGCGGGAATTTGCGGAAACCCGGTCCGAATCGCGTATGGAGCGCATATCCGATCTTTCATCCGCTGCCTACGCTTTGATGATGAACCGGTATGACGTGCAGGAAAAGCGGATTTCGCTTTATGGGCCGGGCGCGCTGAATCTGCACCATCACCGCAATGTGTTTGAAACGGGGGAGGCGCTTCCGCCGCAGGGGGCGGAAGCTGCGGTCCTTGGGCAAACGGTTGCCGCCGTCCTGCTCGACATCATGGAGAACGCCTTTTCCATGCAGTATGAACACGCGCTGCCAAACGTTTCCGTCCGCGTAGAGCTGCACGAGCTGCTGTCCGCCTCTGCGGGCCGGACGCTGGAGCGTATGCGGGTATGGCAGCGGGAAACAGGGCTGCGCACACAGCAGGCGCTGCGCGTGTTTGAACGCCGCCTGTCAGCGCTTGACCGGCGCGAGGAGCGCGTATGGGAACGTTTTGCGTCGTCTGTCCTTGCCCACGCGGATGCTGCCGCGCGTATCACGGATACCGAGCAAATCCGGACGGAATTTCACGAAACGGAACGGGGCGAGAGCCGGATACTAAGCGCTTTCCGGCGCTTTGAGAGAGCGATTCAAAAGGTTGTGCGGGAAAGGCGTGAGATTGAAACCGTGACGAGGAAGGCTGCCGCGATGCGGGGCGATGCGTTTTTTGCCCTGCTGTCGTCCGTGTACGAGGGCGCGCCGCAGGGGGAAAGCGCAGCGCGCACCGCGGAGCGCACGCTGCGCTTGCTGTCCGAGCGCGTTTTGCGCACAGAAGGCGGCGGGGAGGATGAAGCAATTTCGCCGGCGGAAAGGCATTTTCTGTCCGTACTGGCGCAAGAAGGCGGCGGCGGGGCGTTTGGCGAAACGCCTGTTTTGCCCATGCCACAGGAGTCTCGCCCGGACACGCCGGAGGCGGCGGCGGGCACGGACGCCATAGCGGAGATTGCGGAGGCGCTCCGCGAATATTTGCCCAAACCGCCCCTGCAGCGGCCCGGGGCCGCCGCAGGGGCCGAGCGCTTGCTCGCTGCAGGCGAGGCGGCGGACGTCCCGCAGGCGGAAGGCGCGGGGCAGGCGGCCGACGCGGAGGGCGCCCCGCTGCAGCGACGCGACCTCAAAGAAACTTTGGATGAATACGACCGGCGCAACAAGGAAGCGGCGCAGCGCATCACGGAGCGCGCCCTGCGGGTGCGCGATGGCAGCGGCGATGGCCCGGCGGGCGGCAGCGGGCGCGGCCCGGAAGCGGGTGCGCCGGATGAAGCGGATATCCTGATCCGAAACCTGATTGAAGAGGCGCGGGTGCGCGGGCGCGACCTTCCCCTTCCGCCGGAGTTGATTCTTTTGCTGGCGGAGGCGGAGCCGCAGCGCCGCGAGGTCTATGAAAAGGCGCTTCTCTATATCAGAGACCCTGAGCGCGCGCAGGAAGAAGAAAAGATCAGGCGCCTCAGCATCCCCGAATTCAACACGGAGGCCGAGCGCGTCCGTGACCGTGCGCAAGCGGAGATGCAGCATCTTGAAGCGGAAGAGCGCACGGTCAGGGAGACAATCCTGAAAGAGACGGAGCGCACGATTGAACGCACGCAGCAAGGCGCCATGGCAAAACACGCGCGGCCCGCCGCGCCCTGGCCGGCCGGGCCGGCGCCCCGTTTCCACCGTCAGTCAGATCCCTGGGGCGAACCCCCGGGCGCGTCGGCGGAAGCCGCCGCCGCAGAGGCCGCGCCGAGGATGGAGCAGGAAGTGCACAGGCAGGAAACGGTCGTGCGCGAGGCTTTCAGCGAAACGGAAGTGAACCGCGTCGTGCGGGAAACGCAGGCGCGCAGCGCCGAGGAGATTGCGGATTTGCTCAACCACGCGCTGTCGCAGCAGATCGGCGCCATCTCGAGCAGGGTATACACCCAAGTGGAGCGGAGGCTGCGTTTGGAACGGGCGCGGCGCGGGAAGTAGCGGGAGGGGCGGGCAGTGGACATTTCACAAATTGCGGACATGGCAAAGAGCGCGGCCGGCATCATCGAGACAGCCGTCATTACGGTGTATGACACGACCGATTCCGTCGGTGCGCGGCAAACCGTCCCCGGCGGGCAGGTCGGCGGTTTGGCCGCCTCGGCTTTGGCCGCCGGGCCGGCGTCTGCGGCGGGCGACGCGGCCGCAGTCCTGCGGACGTACAAAGTGCAGTTCAACCCGAGCGAGCTCGCAATCAATGCCGCGCGGCAGATGGAGTCGAAAGCGGGCGCCGAAGCCGGCGAGGGCACAACGCGCAACGCGGTGCAAACCGCTTTTGTGACCAGCTCGCAGCGCCCCGACCTGCGGCTGACCGTAAAGCTGATTTTTGACGAGGTGAATTTGACGGACGCGTTTGCACAGGAAAAATTCAATATGCCCGGCACGATGTCTTCCATGAAAAATCTCGCGTCGATGGCGCTGAACAAGGCAAAGCCGCCGACGGTACAGCCTATCGTGGAGGGCTTCATTGGGGCGATGCGCAATCCCAAAACGCGCAAGGTGGGATTCAATTGGGGCACATTCCGGTTTACGGGGTATATAGAATCCCTGGTGGCGGACTATGTGATGTTTTCGGTGTCGGGGCGGCCAATCCGCGCAACCGTCACCATGCGCCTCAAGAGCACCATTGACGACGATATGGCCGCCGTGTGGGAGGCCGCGATTGCCGAAGCGTTTGGCGGCGGCAGCAGCAGTTTGTCCGGAGTGAAAAACAGCGTCGGCAACCTGCTCAATTTCGGTTGGTAAGGGATAAGGGAAAGGTGCAGGAGGAAACAGGCCTATGGATATGAGTATGCTTTCAGAGCTTGGGAAGGGAGTCCTTGGCGGCGTCGGCAAAGCGATGCTGATCGTGCAGACCAGTGCGGCTGATGCCGCTCCGGCAGTCAGCACCCCGGCTACGGATCTGGCTTCGCGGACTGCCGTAAGCAGCGTTGCGAGCAGTGTCCTGGGCGGATTGGGCGCGAGCCAGGGCGGCGGATTTGCGTCCACGGCGTCCGCGATGCAAGCGGCATCGGGCAGCCTGCATACGATGGAAGTGCAATTCAACCCAAGCAGCCTGCATTTTGACGCAAGCGCGCAAAGCTACAATGTCCGGCAGATGATGGAGCATATGGATTCCAGTTTGCCAAACACGATCCAGCGGGACGCGTCCATTTCCATGAGCGTCGAGCTCATCATGGACAGGGTGCAAAACAAAGACGCCTTTCTCTCGGACAAATACCATATTTCGATGTCCGACGCCATATCCGGCGTCGGCGCGATTGCGACAGAGGCAACCGGCGGCTATACGGTGCAGCCCCAGACAAACGCGCTCATCGCGCTGCTGCTCAACGCAGCGACAAGCTTGATCACGTTTCGGTGGGCGGAGATGTCCTTTGTCGGCATCGCGTCGGAGGCGCGCGCGCGGTATACGATGTTTTCGCCGCGCGGCGTGCCGATCCGAAGCAAGATCGAGCTGCGCCTCGTCCAGACCATCACAAGCCAGAGCGAGGTGACGTATTGGGACAAGGCTTACAAAAAGTTTTTCGCGGACGGTACGGGCATGACGGGCCAAGGCATTGGCGGCGCCTTGCAAAAGCAGTCTTTCCTGAACTTTGGTTTGTAAGGGGGGCCGTTTGTAATGCCGATCATGCCTTCCGTCCCTTCCATCCCTTCCGCGCCCGCGACGCCGGGCGGTATTCCCGGCGCGTCCTCGCAGCCTGGCGCGGGGGTTTCCGGGCTCACCTACCGGGGATTTTATGACAAATACAGGGAGTTTGAAAACGCGGAAGCGACGATCGAGCTGAATGGGAAAGTTTTTGGGCAAAAGCAAAAGGAGGCCTTTGTCGCCGACATCTCGGTGGATCTGTCCTGCGGTTTCGAGGCGTCCATCGCGCGGTTTCGCATTTACAACGCCTATGACCGGATGAACATGAACTACACCTTTGAAAGCGTCAAAAATCAAGCGATCCTCGGCGTTTCCGTGAAAATCCTGCTCGGCTGGAGCGGGGCGCTCGAGCCGGTCTTTACGGGTTTTGTCGCCTCGGTCGACTTCGCTTTCGACCCGGACGAGCCGCCGTATATCGAGATCACGGGGATGGACGCCAAGGGAGTCATGATGGCGTCCGCCTACGCGGCGCAGCTCACCGCGCGGTCGTACGGCGCGGCGGTGCGCGAGATACTGCAGCGCGTCGCCTATGAAAAAATGAAGGTCGCTGAGATCATCGGGGGGCTTTATGTATCCGATACGCCCGACTCCAAACCCGCGCGCGCGGGAGCCTCGGCGGAAACGATAGAGATGGTATCGGAGAGCGACTATGAATTTATCGTCAAAGCGGCAAAAAAATTCAACTACGAATTTTTTGTGGACCGCGGCGCCGTGGTGTTCCGGAAAGCGCGCAGCATCGCGACGCCGTTGGCCACGCTGTCGGCGCAGGATGGGATGATTTCATGGCATGTGAACTACAGCCTGACCGGGATGGTTGAGAAAATCGAGGTGAGGTCTATGAATCCGGGGACAGGCAAGATCATCTCCGCAAAGGGCACCTACAAAGAGACGCTGTCGACGGCGGGCAAAGCGAAGGCGCTGGTACGCGGCAGCCGCCGCGTCTATATCGACCCGACGGTCTTTTCGCAGGAACAGGCCACGGCGCGGCTCGATTCGCTGATGACGCAGATGTCCTATCGCCTCGGATCGCTCGAATGCGAATGCATCGGCATCCCCGACCTCGTCCCGGGGCGGTTTGTGCAGGTCAATGTCGGCAGCCCCGGCGACAACGCGTTTTATATCACAAACGTCGTGCACAATTTTCCGAGCACAGGCGAGTACCATACCAAGCTTGTCGGCGAAGCGTCGAGCGTCAAGGCGGGCGGGCTCGCCGCCGCGGGCGCGCTGCCCGGCGGCATCGGGATCTAAGGGTATCCAAGAGAAGGGATGTGCCATGTCACTCTATGATATAATTGACGAGATTGCGGAAAAACAGACGACCAAGAGCGATACCGGGGATCCGCGCGTATATGGCGCCATGATTGGCCTTGTGACGCAAAACTACAACAAGGATATGCCCGGGCGCGTATGCGTGTCCATCCCTACGCGCGACAACGAGGCCAACGAATTGCAGTGGGTGCGGGTTGCGCATACGTCCGGCGGCTCAAAGTGGGGGCATTATTTCCTGCCGGAGGTCGGAGACCAGGTGCTGCTCGTCTTTGAGGGCGGAAACATCGAAAAGCCCTATGTCGTCGGATGCATCCCAAAAGACGGGGATCGTTTTCTCACGGGTTCGGTCGACGCAAAAAACAAGACCAAGCGCATCGTGACGAAAAACGGCAGCGAGCTGCGCTTTGAGGATGGCGAGGATGCAAAAGGCGACCGCGACAAGATCACGCTGACGACGGCCGGCGGAACCCATCGCATGAGATTGGACAACAGCGAGGGCGTGATGGAAATCGCGGACAAGAAAAACGAAAACACGGTCAAGCTGCGGACAAAGGACGGCGCGGTGGAGATCAAAGCGAAGAGCCGCCTCACCATAACCGTCGGGGAAAACATCAAACTGACCCTGAACGGGGACTCGGGCGGGCTGCGCGTGGAATGCGATTCCTTGACGGTTTCGGCTTCCAAAAAGCTTTCCGTCACAACGGACGGGATGATGAAAGTGCAGGCGGCGCAGGTCAGCGAAAAGGCCTCGTCCATGTACAAATTGGAGAGCAGCGGCATTGTAAAGATTGCGGGCAGCCCGATCAAAATCGGGTAGGGGCAGGGAGGCTTCGTTGGACAACACAAACAAAGACAAGTTTTTGGGCAGCGGGATGAAGTTTCCGCCTCAGGTCAACCGGGCGACTGGGCGCTTTGAAATATCTTCGGGCGCCCAAAATGTGAAAGAATCCATTTATCTCATCCTGCGGACGGCGGCGGGCGAGCGATGGCTGCAGCCGGGGTTTGGGAGCAATCTCGGCCGATACGCTTTCATGGACCCAAACCTGACGGGGGTCAATATGCTCAAGAGCGATATCCGCAGGCTTTTGATCGACCAGGAAGCGCGCATTGACGATGTCGATGTTGAAATCGATCCCGATGAAATCGACGACTGCCTTGTCGTCAACATCGTTTATCGCGTCAGCGGCTCAAACAGCGTGGACAATCTCGTGTTTCCGTTTTATCTGAAGGCTGATGCCGGGGTGGCAATCTGATGAAAGCGCAGGAGGTATACAGGATCGATCCGCGAAGCCGGGACGATCTGCTGAAAGAAATCGCGGAGCGGGCGGCATCCTATACGCCGGAATGGCTTTTTGACCCAAACGATCCGGATATCGGCTCGATCATCGCGCTGCTTTTTGCCGACCAAACCTTGGGCAGCATCGAACGGCTGAACCGCGTCATTGGCAAATACCGTACGGAATTTGTCAATATGATGAACATCGGCATGCAGCCGGCTTCCCCCGCCGGCGGCATCGCCGTATTTGAATTGATCCACGACATCATCCCGGAAGCCTATGTGCCAAGCGGGACAAAACTGCTTGCCTACAACGAGGATACGGCTGAAAACGTTGTCTTTGAGACGCAGGCGTCGCTCCATGTGACAAACAGCATGCTGCGGGATATCCTCGCGGTATCGGGGAGCTTTGGCAAGATCATCCCTTACGCAAACGACGATGCCCCGGAAGCCGCCGCCGAAATCCCGCTGTTCGATTTCAGCGGGGAGGGCATCGAGCAAAACGCGCTGATGCTGTATCATGAAAATGCCTTTGACGTCCAGCCCGGCACGTCAATCCTCATACAGGCAATGTCCCCTGATGGGGAAAGCCTTGCCGAGCGGCTTGCGGATCCCGGGCGGTTTTGCTTCCGATACCAAGGCGCGGACGGCTTGGCCGAGTTTTCGCAGGTGTGGGCGCAGGATGGCGCCGTGGCGCTCCGGTGCGACGGGCCGGTCGGGCATATTCCCGCCCCCGACGGGACGCCCTGCGGCCTAATCCGCATCGACGCCGCCGGCAGGGTTGCCGACAGCCTTGACATCGCGGATGTGCGGCTTTCTTCTTTTGCGGATGATGTGCCGCCCGCGTTTGTGGGGCACAATGACAGCGATTTGCCGAAAGAGGCGTTCATGCCCTTTGGCGAGACGGCTTCGCTCTTTGACGACTGCTATATCGGGTGCGACCCCGTGTTTGTGCACGCGGGCGCTTCCGTGACGCTGCGTTTTTTCATCGAATACAAGGACAAGTTTGTGACATTTGCCCAGGACGAAGTGGACAAAACGCTGAAAGTCGTCAAACTCAAGCCGCGGCGCATCGTTTTTGACGCGGCAAATACTTGCGTAGAACGCGTCTCAATCGAATATTTCAACGGTTCGGGCTGGCGCAGAATCGAGATGGACGATGCGTGGGGCTCGCTTTTTGACGGCGCCTGCGCCGGGGATGTGGCCATCCCCTTTGCCTGCCCGCCGGATTGGGAGCCTGTCGATGCCGGCCCCTATACCGGGCGCTGTTTGCGGCTGCGCGTAGAGCAGGCGGACAATTGCTATCTGCAGCCCTGCCTTCACCATATGCCGCTCATCCGGGGGCTTTCCGTTTCCTATTCCTATCACGAAGGCCGGCAGCAGCCGCGTTATGTCCGGCGTGTCAGCGGCACAGAGGAAATGGACTGCACGCCGGCCTTGCGCCGCAGCGAGGCGTTCACGGCGTTTCGCCCGATCGACTGCCCGCAAAACAGCCTTTTTTTGGGGTTTGACAACAAAACGCCCGGTGCGTCCATGAGCCTGTTTTTCAAGATACAGGAAAAAAACTACAGCTCGGACGCCTCGCTCCGCTTTGAGTATTCGTCGCACAAGGGGTTTGTCCCCATGCGCGTGTCGGATGGCACTGCCGGCTTGAGCCGGAGCGGCTTGGTCATGTTCATGCCCGGCGAGGATTTTCGGGAAGCGGATGTTTGCGGCGTGTCGCGGCACTGGATCCGCATCGTGGACGCGGATGGCATTTTTGACAATCCCGACTGCTACCACCCGGTTATCGAAAGCATACTGCCCCATGCGGCGCCCATACACAATGTGTATACCATGAACGAGGAGCTTTTTTATGTCGATACCGCCGCGCCGCATATGTCGTTTGCCCTCTCGGGCGACAATATCCTCTCGGCGGACGTCTTTGTCAACGAGCGCAACCTGCCGGCGGCGTCCATCGAGAAGCTGATCGCGGAGGAGCCGGAACGCGTCCGCGTTGAGTATGACCGCCGCGGCGCGGTCAGCGAGTTTTATGTGCGATGGGACGAGGCGGAAAATTTCGATCGGTCCCTGCCCGGCGACCGCCACTACCGCATCGACCGGCTCGCCAATACGATCCATTTTGGGGATGGCATTGGCGTCCGTATCCCCGCGGCGTACGCAGACCCCTCGTTCAGCGTGCGCATCCGGCGCTGCGACGGGTCGGCGGGCAATCTGCCGGAGGGGACGGTACGCGAATTGATGGATCGCATCCTGTATATCGGCGACATCCGCAATCCGATTCCCACCTCAGGCGGCAGCGATATGGAAAGCGTGAATCTTGCCATCGAGCGCGGCGCGGATGTCCTCAATTCCCAAAACAGGTTGGTCAGCGAGCGGGATTTTGTGCGGGAAACGCTCACGTTTTCCCATATGGTGAGCCGCGCAAGATGCGTTGTCGGCGTGAACGCTATGGGAAAAGAGGACAGAAGCGCTGTCAGCATCGTCGTCCTCATGCGCGACTACGCGGCGGGGCCTTATTCCTTTGAGAATATTCACGACCGATTGAAAGACAGGCTGCTTGCGCGGTGCGAAGCGACGCTGACCGCAGACCAATTTCACATCACCGAGCCGATGTTTGTCCATTTGGATGTTGACGTCTGGGCGGATACGGACGATGTCAGGCATCGTTTTGAAATCGCCGCCCGTATGCGCGAGGAGATTGCCGCCAATCTCGAACCGCTGCCTGCCCCGGGCGATGGCGACGATGCGCCGGGCGGCGGTTGGCAGATTGGTGAAGCGCCTACGGTATCGCAGATCGACATCCTGCTGCACGGGATCCGGCGGGAGGCTGTCATACGCCGTTTTGCGGTGACCGCGCGCTATATCGACAGCGACGGGGAGCACGCCTGCGAGTTGGCCGCGCTCCGCGTCAGCCCGTTCATGGTTTGCGTGAGCGGGCAGCATCGCGTACATTTCTTGTCAAACGGAGTATCATGAGGAGGCGGCAATGCTCGGAAGCATAAATCTTTCGGATAAAACCTATGAGGAAATCCTGACGGAAGCGATCGAAAGGATTCCGATGTATACGGATGAATGGACAAACCACAATCTTTCCGACCCCGGCATCACAATCCTGCAAAACCTTTCGGCTTTCACGCTGCTCCAGCGCGATATCATCAACGATGTCAGCGACGCCGTGCGCAGGCGCCTGCTCGCCTTGCTCGGTTTTGACGCAGGGGAATACGAGTCGGCTGAAGTCTACCTGCAAGCGGATGGCGCGCTTTCTTTGAACGCGGGCGAAAAGCTGATGGCGGAGGACGTCTGCTTTGAGACGGAGGATGCCACAGACGCGGGGGCATGGGGCGTGACGGCGCTCTATTGCGAACGGGACGGCGAGGTCCGTGACATCACCTATATACAAGAGAGCAATACCAATGCCGGCGCTGCCGTCTTTGGCGCGCCGGCAGCAAGAGGCGCCTCTTTCTACGTTTTTTTCGACGACATCCCCGACGATTTGAATGAGCTCTTGCTTGAAGTCCGCATCATCGACAGCGAGAAGCGCAATCCGTTTGCGGATGAGGACTCCCGCTTTGCAGGGCTGCAGTGGCAGTTTTTCACCGCAGGGGGATGGCGGGACGTCGTTTCGGATGACGAGACGCGCGGTTTCTTGGTCAGCGGGCTTGTCAGGCTTTCCCTCTTGGGGCAGGACAAGGCGACTTTTGCCCTTGGCGGGTTTGACGGGTTTGCCGTCCGCTGCGTCCTTCTGAGGGAGCGCTACGATATCGCGCCGCGCCTCCACTCCGTGACGGCCAATCTCTTCAAGGCAAGGCAGCGCGACAGCCGGGTCCGCACGCTCTCGTTCAGCGGCAGGGAGCCGGCCGATCTGACAGACCGTATTGCGCTGAACGGGTATTATCAAGTATTGTGCGACGAGGACGGCAGCGGCGTATTTCGGATGTATTCGCTCTGGCCGGGCCCCGCTGCCGGGGCGTCCGGGCGGTATTTTTCTTTGGAACCCATCGCGGACGGTTTGCGCCTCCGGTTCAACAAGCGGCGTTTTGGCTTTGGGCCGAAGCCGCGCGAGGATGCAGTCCGGGTCATTTGCTACGGCGAACAGACCGTAGAGCATTTGACGCTTGGGCGCGTGCTTGGATATGAGGGGCAGGAATTTGCGATAGAGGGCGCCTCGCGCATCCTAGCGAAAGGCTTTTGCCTGCTTGCGGAATATCGTGACGAAAGCGATACGCCGGCGTTTGTCTTTGTCCGGCCCGCAGAGGAGGATGGCAGGGCGCTCCGGTACCGCGTTGTTTCCGACGCGGGCCTTGTCCTGGTCGAAGACCCGGGCGACCTGGAGGGATGCGTACTGCACCTTGCGGACCTTGCGGTGACAGAAGGCAATCAGGGCAATATCCGCGCGGGCAACCGCTTTGTGCCGCTGCTCTTCACGGAAAACGAGCGGAATGCCATCCCGCGCATCACAAACCCGCTCCCCGCATCGGGCGGCAGGATGCGGGAGAGTACGGAGCATATACGCCGCCGCTTTCTTTCGGAAATGAATACGCCGTCCGTTGCCGTGACGGCGCAGGATTATGAGGAGATTGTGCGCGGCACGCCGGGGCTTTGCATCCACAAGGTGAAAGCGGTCGCCGACCCCGCGAAAAATCTTGTCCGAATCGCGATCAAGCCGCATAGCGAGCACGAGCGCCCAAAGCTCTCGTCGTTTTACAGGCAGCACATCGTCAAGTATGTTGACCGCCACCGGACGATCGGCACGCTTGTCGAATTTCTTTCGCCGGCGTATGTGCCGATCGATGTGCGCGCGGTTGTTTATACAAAGGGCTTTTTTACGGATGCCCGCAGCGAGATCGAGGGATTTTTGCGGGAAGCGCTCGACGGCGCCTCCGGCGAGGCGCCTTTTGGCGCGCGCATCTCTTTCACCGGCCTGTACCGGCAGCTTTCGTCGCTCGACTGCGTGAACGAAATCTATGAATTCAGTATGTCGCCGCGCGACAAAATGAATGCGGGCATGGATGGCGGCGATATCATTTTGGGCGACGGCGCACTCTATTATGCGGGCAGTTTTACACTTGAGATACGCTGAATGAAGGGATACGGGACGCGATATGGCTTCGTTAATCAAGAAATATAAAATAGGCGTTCACAAGATAGAGCGGGCGTACATGCGGGGTTTTGAGCTGCTGCCGGACGGGGCATTGCATACAGGCGGCGGCGCGGAGTTTGCGCGGATATTCTTTGGGCGCCTTGACGGCGTCGTGGAGGGGTGCCCGTGGGGGCGGTTTGTCTTTGACGCCGAGGCCGGCGAGGACACGGTGTTCACCGTGCGGACCTGCGCGTCGGACGACCCCTGCGTATTTTTTGACGGGGGATATGTGCCCTTTGACGACGTCCTGCTGGACCCGGATGTGCCGGACGCCGACAAACTCGCGTTGTTTGAGCGGTTTGAGGGCGGCGGCGCTTCGGATCGCAGCGATACTTTTCTGAATGGGCATGAGGGGCGCTATCTGTGGGCTTGCCTTACGGTGCACGGCGGCGCTTCGCGGTTTTCGGATTTTCGGGCCTACGCGCCGGGCGACCACTTCTTCCAGTCTTTCCCGGAGGTATACCGCACGGATGGCGAGTTCTTCCACCGGTATATGTCTGTCTTTTCATCGATCTACAATGATTTTCAGGAGAAAATCGACACGATCGATTTGCTGCTCGACCCGGATATTGCGCCGGCCGAGCTCTTGCCTGTCTATGCGTCGTGGTTTGGCATTTCTATGGATGGGGATTTCATCGATGAGGCAAAGCTGCGGACGCTCATCAAGAAGGCGTTTTCGCTCATTCGCAAGAAAGGCAACAGGGAAGCCATCAAAGAGCTTGTTTCCATCTTTGTGGACGAGCCGTTTTTCATCGTGGAGCAGCACGATGCCGTAAGCCGGTCGGATCCGGGAAGCCGTTTTGCCATGGAACGGATCTATGAAGGGGACCCCTTTGTTTTTACGCTGCTGCTGTGCCGCCCGCCCGACGAAAAACTGCATATGCGCCTCGCAAAATTGATCGAGCAGTTCACGCCGCTGCGGATGCGGGCGCACATACTTTTTCTCGAAGGGAACGCCACGCTCGATGGCGGCGCAAACCTTGATATCAACGCCGCCTTGGCCCGTATGCGCGAAGGGAGCCTGGACGGCAGCGGCAAGCTGGACGACACGGAGTATATTGTTTGATGGGCCTATGGATGAGCGGGGAATGAGCGGAGCAAAGGGAAGAGGTCTGAAAATGAATGACGAGATGAAAAAACCGCAAAGCGGCGCGCAAAGGCCGCCGGACGACGAAGAAGCGGAGATCGACCTTCGCATTGAGAGGCCGCGCAGCGAGCCCTTTGACCGCGAGGCGCGCGTTTTTGACCGCGGCGCGCAAAAACGTTTCGGCGGCATCGATACCGCGCCGGCCGTTTTTGACCGGGGCGTATTGTTCAGGACCGGGAAAGGGCGCCCTGATGAGCGATGAGCCCCGCGCCAGGCATATTTTGATTGTGGAAGACGATCGCGATCTGGCCGAAATCACGAGGATCCATCTGGAGGGCGCGGGCTATTCCGTGTGCCATGCGCTTGATTGCGTGGGGGCGCGGGCGCATATCGACAATCAATATTTTGACCTTGTCTTGCTGGACATCATGCTGCCCGACGGCTCCGGCCATGAGCTGTGCGAATACCTGCGGGAAAAGGACGACTGCCCTGTGATTTTCACGAGCTGCCTCGAAGACAGCGGCACCATTGTCGCCTCGCTCACGAAGGGCGGGGACGATTATGTGACAAAGCCCGTGCATTATGGGGAGCTGTTGGCGCGGATCGAGGCGAATATCCGCCGTTTCCGCGAATCGCGGCCCGCTGCGGGCGCTGGCGCAAAAGGCGTCCGGCGCTTTGCGGGCTTTCTCATCGATACGGTGCGCCGCCGTGTCGTCATCGATACGGAAGAGATCTGCCTGACGCAGATCGAATACGCGATCCTTGATTATCTTTCGGCGCGGCCCGGCGAATTGATCTTGTACGATGACCTCTATTGCGATGTTTGGGGCAGCGACAGCTTTGGCGACGTCCGGACCCTGCTCGTACACGTTTCCAACCTGCGCAAAAAGATCGACCCCGAGAGCCGGGGCGTCATTGAGAATGTGCGCGGGGTCGGCTACCTGTTTGGCGATGTTTGAAAGGAGTACGCGTTTATGAGTTTTTTCCCTGATGATTGCAAAGGCCTCCCGTTCGAGTCCTATGAGGAGTATACATCTTTCCTCTTTGCCTGCGTGGACAGGCAGCTTCACAGCTATTTGGAGAAATTGATGGATCTGTTCGCGGCAGACCAGGGGGGCTACAAAAATGTGCTCTATCCTGATATCGAGGTCGCACAGGAGCTTTGCGGGAAGCACTTGGCCGATTTTTCGGAGCGGCCCGGGCAAGGCGGGGCGCAGGGCGCTTCGCCCGGGAAAAAGCCGGCGGCCGCGGAAACCGCCGCCGCAGAACCGGTGCCGGATCCGGTCGAGGACGATTTGATGGGCTTGTTTTCGGGGTTTGCGGAGCAGGCCGCCGCAGGCGCCGCTTTCGACCCCGACCCTTCACGGTCTGCGGACGACTTGCTCGATTGCATACGGGAGCGGGCGGAGGCGACGGATCCCGGGCAGGTATCCATGCCGTTCTACCGGCTTTGCCGGGACCGCGGCTTTTCCCACTTCACGACTTTTTGCTTTGCCTGCGCAGTCCTTTCCTCCATGCAGACAAACTATGCGTCGATCTTTCAGCTCGTAAACCAAAACGGCAATCTCTCGTCCCCGACCTTTGAGTCCGCCGCCCGCGTGTATTTCGGGAAAGCTTTTTCCATCACAAGCGCCTCCGGCCCGATGTCGAACGCGCTGGAGCAGCTGCGCCCCCTTTTTGACCTGCACATCAACAACGCGATGCCGTTTTCCACGCCGATTTCCCCGGACAAGCGACTGGTCGATTTTCTCTTCGGCGCAAAGCCCCGGCAAATCGATGAAAACTACCTCCGTTTCTTCAAGCTGATTACAGACGAGGCCGAGCTGGACCCTTTCATTGCCAACAAGGGGCAGCTTGACGCGCTCACGATCTCCTACAATGACGGCGTCCGCCTCTTTGCCCTGTGGGGCGACGAGGGCAGCGGGCGCAAATTCATGATCCGCCACTTTTGCCGGGACAACGGGATATCCTGCGTGAGCATCGACGGCGGGAAGCTCTTTTCCTACGATTTCGCTTTTGTGGAGCAAGCGCTGTGGAGCGTCAACCGCGAATGCATCCTGCAAGGCGCCTGCTGCTGTTTGGACAATCTGTCCTATCGCGAGGACGAGAAGGAAAAGTTTTTCGGATATATGGATTTGGCGTTTGAAAAACTGCATGGGGAAAATCTGGCGATCTTCACGACGAGCCGCGACAAGCTGCCAATGAAGGAGATCACGGAGATCGAAAACACGCAGTTTGAGCTATCGACGCCGGACAACCGCGAGCGGGACGAGCTATGGAAATATTACGCGGCGCCCTATGAATTTGAGGATGATGTCGATTTGGCGGAGATGGCGACGAAGTTTCTGTTCACGGCCGGAAAAATACGCGGCGCGCTGCGTATGGGCAAGGGCCTTGCCGCGATGAAGCAGCTGGCAAAGACCGACCGCAGCAGCCTCTTTGAGGCCTGTTACAACCAAATGAGCCACGAGCTGACGCAGAAAGCCACGAAAATCAAGGCTACCTATACATGGGACGATATTGTCATGTCGCCGGACCAGCGCCAGGCGCTCGAATACGCCTGCGACCAAATGCGCTTCCGCAAGCAGGTCTATGAGGAATGGGACTACAACCGCAAATACCCCTATGGGCGCGGCCTGTCGGTCTTGCTCTTTGGTGCGCCCGGCACGGGCAAATCCATGTGCGCCCAGGTGCTCGCCAACGCGCTCAACCTCGAGCTCTACCGCGTTGACCTGTCAAAGGTGGTCGACAAATACGTCGGCGAGACGGAAAAGAGCATTTCCATGATTTTCCGCGAGGCAAAGAAATGCAACGTCGTGCTCTTTTTCGACGAGTGCGACACGCTTTTTGCCAAACGCTCGGACGACGGGGGCAGCAGCCAGTCGAGCAACAACAACAAGACCGCCCTCCTCTTGCAGGAGGTGGAGGCCTATGACGGCGTTTCCGTCTTGGCGACAAACTACAAGCACAACATTGACCCGGCCTTCTTCCGGCGTATGAAGTTCATCGTCGAGTTTCAATTCCCGGATCCCGAAACGCGGTACATCCTGTGGAATACGACCATCCCGAAAAACACCCCGCTTGCGGAGGACGTCGATGTGCATTTCCTCGCGGAGCGTTTTGAGTTTGTAGGGGGCAATATCAAAAACTGCATACTGAACGCCGCGTTCTTGGCAGCGGGGGACCCGGACGCGGGCGGCATGGTGCATATGAAGCATTATTTGCAGTCGATCCGCTACGAGTTTGTCAAGACCGGCAAGGTCTTTACGCGCGTGGACTTTGAGCCCTACGCGCATCTGGTGCTATGAGCGGCGGCGGGCATATGGCCGATACCGGCCAATACGAGGCGGTTTCCGGCCTCATCAGCGATATCACCCACAGCTTGCGCATGCCGCTCGCGGTCGTCATCGGCTACGCGGAATTGCTGCAAAAGGGGCGTCCCCGGGATGGCGATGCGCAGACGGATGAATACATCGCAAAGATACTCGAGCATGCCCGCTTTATGAATGAACGGCTCAGCAATCTCGTTTCGGTGGCGCGGCTTGATTTCGATGAGGGCAGCATTGTCCGGATACCCGTCGATGTGGTCGCCCTCATCCGAAACGTGGCAAAGGATATGGATTCTGTTGTGAAAAGCAAAGGCAGCCGGATCCGCATCGAATCGGACTGCGAATCTATTATCGCAACCATTGACGCCTTCCAATTCCTCAAGGTGCTTTACAATCTGACCGACAACGCCTTGAAGCATACAAAGCGCGCAAGCGATATCCGCATCACGGTTTCCTGCTCGGAGGGCCGGATGCTCATCGTGTTCCGCGACGAGGGGATGGGTTTGCCCAAAGAGGAAATGGAACGTATTTTTGAATCCGGGTACCAGGGCAGCAACAGCGGGGGCGGGAGCGGATATGGGCTTCACCACGCCCGTATGGTGGCGGAAGCCCATGGCGGCGAAATCTTTGCGAAAGGCGCGCCCGGCAAGGGGCTTGGCATCTATATCCGAATCCCGATCGGGGGGAACGCCGACTCGGCCTCGGCGGGGGAGGGTTTGTAATGGCGATTTGCGTCTGCACCGGCGCGAGTATGCTCTGTTCGTTTGGGGCGGCGCCGTCCACCCTCAATGTGACGTCCAACACCAAGGTGCTTGTCCCCGCGCCGCTTGCCACCATCAATGACCACAGCGCCATGGCCAATATCCCGCCGTTTGGCGTGTGCTCCTCGCTCGCAAACCCGACCGTGGCATCCGCGACGGCGGCCGCGCTCGGCGTGCTGACGCCGATGCCCTGCGTCCCGAATACGCCCGCCCTGTGGACGCCCGGCTCCGCGAAGGTTTTGATTGGGGGCTTTCCGGTCTTGTCAAATATGTCCAAGCTGACGTGCGTATACGGCGGCATGATTTCCATCGTCTCGCCGGGGCAGACAAAGGTGATGGTATGACGCTATGAACTTCGGGCGGTCCGATGCAAATACCCCGTCATTGCGAGCGAAGCGAAGCAATCCAGCGCCCCCGTCATTGCGAGCGAAGCGAAGCAATCCAATGGTTCATGGATTGCCGCGGTCGCTGCGCTCCCTCGCAATGACGGCATTCCGGCAAGTGTCTGAATTGTTACATCCTGCGCTCCCTCAGTCACTTTCACAAAATCAAAGATTTTGGCCTGTACCCGCCAAGGGTGAAAGTGTTGCATAAGGTCTTATTGCCTTTTTTCCACCCGCTTCAGCGGGTTCGCAACCTATCCCGATTTGCGCAAGCAAATCGATGGAAGGTTGCATTCGAGGACGACAGCGCTTTAGCGCGTGGCAGAGGTACAGGAGCTTTAGCTCCGTCGTACCTCGCCTTCGAGGAGTGCAGCGGCTTTGCCGCGTGGCACTCTACCGTGGTCGTCTACCGT
>JAITMX010000039.1 GCA_031290775.1 Eubacteriales Family XIII. Incertae Sedis bacterium | reverse complement strand
CCAACGGTCGCAAGCGACCGGGATACGTCCGCAACGCGCTAAAGCGCTGCACTCCTGACAGACGTCCTTCCATCGATTTGCTTGCGCAAATCGGGATAGGACTGTCAAGCTCCTGTACCTCTGCCAGCGGAGCGAACGCAGTGAGCGGAGGAGCGAGGCGCAGCCGAGCGTTGCCTTTTTTCCACACGCTTTAGCGTGTAATGGAAAAACGGACAGCGGAGCGAACGCAGTGAGCGGAGGAGCGAGGCGCAGCCGAGCGTTAAGTTTGCGTGACATTTGGCGGAATCCGTTGAAAGCCGGAAACGCCGGAAATACAATAGCAGTATGACGAAACGAACACGGATTATATTCTTTGTGGTTTGCGATCTTGCCTGCTTTAACGTATCCTATTTGCTGGCCTACTTGATAGGCTCTTCTTTTGGGGCGTCCGCGCCGGGGCCGGCAGAGGCGGTAAAAAACTATTTCGCCGCGTATCCGGCGGGATTTCTGATCCTCATCGCCATCAAGCTCCTTGCCATGTATGTCTTTTCGGTGTACAAGATTATTTTTGAATACACGGGCGCCCGCGATTTTCAGCGTGTCGCGCTGTCGCTCTTTGCGAGCACGCTTGCTTCTGTGACGGCTGCGGCGCTCATCGGCATCGGATCCGCGCTGTTGCCGCGTGTGATTCTGCTCTCCATCATTTTTGATATGGCGCTCGCGTTGGGCGTCCGCGTACTCTACGTGCGCTTCGTCGTGAGGAGGCAGGAGCAGGAGAGCGAAGACCCGGACGGCCTCAGCCTGCGTAGCCGGTACGCGCCCCGGAAAAAGGCCGTAGGCCGTGTGATGGTCATCGGCGCCGGCAGGGCCGCCGCCGACCTCATCACCGAGATGCAAGCAAACGAAAACCTCGGCCGAAAGGCCGAGGTCATTGTAAACGACGACAAAAGCCACGAAGGGGATCTATTGCTTGGCGTCGAAATCGTGACGGGGCGCAGTGAGATCAGGCTGCGCGCGAGGCGGCAGTCCATCGATGAAATCATCATCGCAAAGCCTGCCGCAAGCAAGAGGCAGCTTGCGTCCCTGCTCAAGGAATGCGTCAAGACGCGCTGCGCGATCCGGATGCTGCCGCTCGCCAACCCAAATTTGCAGTCTGCCGCCACCGCTGCCGCGCCGCCGGCTTCGTTTGCGGATCTGAAAAAACCGGCCATAGCGGATTTGCTCGGCAGGGACAGGCCGCGTACAGACCACCGTGAGATCACCGATCAGATGAAAGGCCGGGTTGTTTTGGTCACGGGCGGCGCGGGCGTCTTTGGGTCGGAGCTTTGCCGGCGCATCATCCGGTATCGGCCGCGCCGGCTCATCGCGCTCGACATCGACGAAGACGGCCTGGCAATGCTTGCGTCCGAGCTTGATGTTTATCGTACGGCCGAAACGGAGTTTCGCATTGTTGTGGCATCCGTGCGCGATCAGGCGATGATGCGCAGGGCCTTTGCCGCTTTTCGCCCGCATATCGTTTTTCACGCGGCAGAGCTCAAGCAAATCCCGCTCGCGCAGGCAAATCCGAGGGAAACCTTCCTGACAAACGTACTCGGCCTGAAAACGGCATGCGATCTCGCCGACGAGTTTTCGGCTGAAAAATTTATCCTGTGCTCCACCGTGCGCGCCGCCGATACGGCGAGCGTAGCCGCGCAGTGCAAGCGTACCGCCGAGATCTATATCGCCGAGAAAAACGAAAAATCCCAGACTGCGTACGCGACAGCCCGCTTCCCAAACCTCATCGAAGGGCGCGGCAATGTGATCGCGGTTTTTGACAGGCAGTTTGAACAGGGCGGCCCGCTGACCGTGACGGACAAGGACATTGCCCGCCGTTTCATGAGCGCGGAAGAGGCCGCGCTGCTTGCCGCGCGGGCCGCGGCGCTTGCAACCGGCGGCGAGATCTTCGAACTCGGCCCCGGCGAGGCTTTCGGGATCCGCGAGCTCGCCGAGGCGGTGATACGGCTCGCGGGCAAAATCCCTTATGAAGACATCGATATCGTCGTCACGCAGCTGCGTCCCGGCGAGCGGCTGTTTGAAGACGAGGGCGAGGATGTGCAGCGCGGAGGCGTACAGGCTGCGGAGCGCATTTGGTTCATGGAAGACCGGAGCGGCATCAAACTGCCGCATTGGTCACAGCTTTGGTGTCAGGACGCGGATCACATGGATGACACCTCTGTGATGGAGCTGTTGCGCCTGATTTTTCCGACCTACAAAACAAAAACGGCAGGAAGCACAATGAGAGGAGTGAAAATCGACAATGAATAATTTTGATAATTTGGACAATCGCAACAAGCGGATTGAGATTGTTTATGAGACGGGCGAAGATGTTTTGTCCGAGGCCGAAACGCTGGAGGCAGCCGCCGCAGAGAAAGTCGCGGCCCTGTATCGGCGCGATATGCCATTCACAGGGTGGGTGGACTGGGCAAACCGCTTTCCCGAGGACGCGCTCGAAGACATCCTGAAGACGGCTGACGAGATCGCGGCGCGCTGCAAATATTTTGTCGTGATCGGCATCGGGGGTTCCTACCTCGGCGCCAAGGCCGCGCTTTCTTTTATCGACAGGGCGGACAGCGTCCGGGCAGACGGCCGGCCGGAGGTTGTGTTTGCGGGTTTCAATCTGAGCGGCACCTACCACGCCAATCTCATAGACAAGATTAAAGATGAGGACATCTGCCTGCTCATCATCAGCAAATCCGGCGGCACGCTTGAGCCATCGGTCGCGTTCCTGACGCTGAAAAAACTGTTGACAGAAAAATACGGCCATGCGGAAGCCTTGTCCCGCATCTACGCGGTCACGGACGCGGAGTCCGGCAAGCTGCGCACGGAGGCGCAGGCAAATGGCTACAAGGCTTTCGTGCTGCCTTCGGACATCGGGGGGCGCTTTTCCGTGCTCACGCCCGTCGGCTTGCTGCCGCTCGCGGCGGCCGGCGTGGATGTACGCGCCATACTGGCTGGCGCGCGCTCGGCGGGCGCGGACGATATCCTCGCAAGCGCGAAGAGGCTCGCCTGTGTGCGCACGGCGCTCGAAAAGCAAAAGAGCGTCGAAACCTTTTGCTTTTTCGACCCCTCGGTCGAGGACTTCACGGCTTGGCTGCTCCAGCTCTTTGGGGAGAGCGAGGGCAAGGGCGGCCGCGGGGTGCTGCCCGTGGGCGTAGGCGTCAGCCGCGACCTGCATTCGCTCGGGCAGTTTTTCCAGGACGGCAAGCAGATCTTTTATGAAACGCTGCTCTTTGTCACAGAGCCGACGCGCGACGTCAAAATAGGCGGCGAGGACGCGGGGGATTATGCGGGGCGCGCGTACAGCGAATTCAACCGCGCCGTGCTCGAAGGCATGGCAAAGGCGCACAGGGCCGTTTCCGTGCCGATCATCCGCGTGTACATCCCGGACAACAGCGCGTACAGCTTTGGGCAGCTCGTCTATTTCTTTGAGCTAACCTGCGCGGCCACGGGCCTGCTCATGGGCGTCAACCCCTTTGACCAGCCGGGCGTCGAAGCGTACAAGAAAGGGATGCTGGATTATTTGGCGGGGCAGTGAAGCAGGGGCGGCAAGGCCTACGGCGCGCGCGGCCGCCTGTGGCTGCGGGTTTTCTGGCTCGTCCGTGTTGTGGCGGTTGCCGATATGGCCTATCGCGGAAAGGGAAAGAGATGATCACAAGAAACACCAGAAATCTGAAGGGCGAAATGCTGCGGGCCATTGCGGTTGCGCTGGCAGTTGTCTTGCTGCCTTGGGCGCTTGCGCCGGGGCTTGGCGCGGGGAAGGCATACGGCGGGGAGGAAGGCGCAGCGCAGGATAATCGCACACTTGCCGCTTCCGGGGAGGCGGAGGCGGAGGATGTGCTGAACACTGCAGCA
>JAITMX010000030.1 GCA_031290775.1 Eubacteriales Family XIII. Incertae Sedis bacterium | reverse complement strand
TTGATTTCCTCCCCGAACAGCGAAACCGTCTTCGCGCCTTCGATGATCCTGCGCCCGAGCGTGCCCTCCGCCTGATAGCCGACGAAAACGACGGACGAATTCCTGTCCCAAAGCCTGTGCTTCAGATGGTGCCGTATGCGCCCGGCTTCGCACATCCCGCTCGCCGAGATGATGACCTTTGGGCCCGCCTCCTCGTTCAGCGCCTTGGACTCATCCGTACTATGCGTGAACACGAGGTTTGCGAAATCGAGCGGATCGTCGCCCGCCATGACGAGCGCCTTGTAGTCTGCGTCGAAATCCTGGATGTTTTTGCGAAAGACCTCCGTAGCCGCCGATGCCATCGGGCTGTCGATGTATACCTTGATATTTTTGAACGGCACAAACGCGTCGTCTTTGCTTTCGTAAAATTTGTTCAGCTCGTAAATGAGCTCCTGCGTCCGGCCGACCGCAAACGACGGGATGAGGACGACGCCGCCGCGCTTTGTCGTCTTTTCGATGATTGCCGCGAGGCGCTCGATCGAAGCGCCGCCCTTTTCGTGCAGTCTGTTTCCGTAGGTGGACTCCATAATCACGATATCGGCTTTGCGAACCTTGACAGGGTCGCGCAGCAACGGTTTCGTTTCCACGCCAAGGTCGCCGGAAAACACGATCTTCGTTTCGCCGCCGCCTTCCCGAACCCAAATTTCCGCGATCGCGGAACCCAAAATATGCCCCGCGTCGACAAAGGAAAACCGCACGCCTTCAGCCGGCACGGCCTCCTGGTCGTAAAGCACAGGCGTGATGGTCGCAAGCGAAGCCTCCGCGTCGGCCATCGTGAACAGCGGCTCTACCGGCGCTTTTCCCGACCGTGCGCCTTTTTTGTTTTGCCACTCCGCTTCTTTTTCGTGGATGTACGCGCTGTCGCGCAGCATGATCGGCAGCAGATCGGCCGTCGCCGCCGTGCAGTAGACGCGCCCGCGGAAGCCGCGCTTGACAAGCAGCGGGATGCGCCCGCAGTGATCGATGTGCGCGTGGGACAAAATCAAAAAATCGACCTGTTCGGGCTTGAACGGGAACGGCTCGAAATTCTGCGCGTTCTGTTTTGAAGACCCCTGAAACTGCCCGCAGTCGAGCAGGAAACTTGCCTTTGCGCCGCCGCTGTCCGCCTCAATGAGATGGCACGACCCCGTGACCGACTCTGCGGCGCCGCAAAACGAAATCCTCACATTTACCTCCCTGACTCTACCGCAACACGCCTGTATGGGCTAATAACAATGTAACATTGTACCATTTTTTTTGTATGATATACTATTTCAATAACACAGCAAAGGAAAAAAGAAATGAGCGCAGCAACAAAAGAACTCTATGCCAAACTGATGGGCATTCTGGCGGACGGGCGGAAAGCCGCCGTCCTTTCCGTCTACGCGCCGGACGGCGCTGTCACAAAACGCGTCCTGCCCCAAGATGACCCCGCTTACGCCGAAACCCTCGCGCTCGCCGATGCGGAAGGCGCGGTGACCGACGGCCCCGTGACCCATCTGCGAGAAAAAGACGGCGTCCTGACCGCCGTCGAGCATTACCTGCCAAGGCCCCGCCTCATCATCCTCGGAGGCGGCCACATCGCGCTCGCGCTCACCCAAATGGCAAAGGCATGCGATTTTTATACCCTCGTGTTTGACGACCGCCCGATGTTTGCGAACGCGGCAAGGTTTCCGGCCGCGGACTTCGTCATATGCGACGATTTCTCACGCCTGTTTGAAAGAGTGGACATCCGCGAGGGCGACTATGTCGTCATCGTCACGCGCGGCCACAAACACGACAAAGAATGCCTCAAAGGCGTCCTCAAGGGCAGGCCTCCCGCTTACACCGGCATGATCGGCTCGCGCCGCCGCGTTGCCATCGTGATGAGGCAACTCGCGGAGGAAGGCCATCCCGAGAGCCGCCTTGCGGGTGTGCGCTCCCCCATCGGGCTCCGCATCGGCGCCGTCACCCCCGCCGAAATCTCGGTGTCGATCCTCGCGGAGATCATTCAGGCCAAACGCGCGGAGCGCGCGGAAGCCGACGGGAACGGCAGCGACCTCGAGACCGCCGCCCGCCTCGCGAAAGACGGCGAAAGCGCGGACGCGCTCATCACAATCCTCGAAACGCACGGCTCCGTCCCGAGAGAGACCGGCGCCAAAATGAGCATGTCCTACGAGGGCGCCATCATCGGCACGATCGGCGGCGGATGCGCCGAGTCCGGCATCATGCAGGACGCGCGCGCCCTGATCCGCGAAGGCGGCTGGCGCACCGCCACCATCGACATGACGGACACCGCCGAAGAGGACGGCATGGTCTGCGGCGGCCAAATGACCGTCCTGATTGAAAAAACCTGAGAGAAACACGATGCCAATATTTGTCAAATTTACATACTTTCGAAATTTATATTTTTTTTCTAAAGTTTTTTGTTTCAAATCCGATTTGTTGGGTATATAATCAATACAAGTTCATAACACCGGAATCAAGCAGAACGATGCAGATCAAGAATTCCTCCCCGGTACGGAAGCATGACGGATCTTAATTTCCCATCAAAAACACCTTTCTGTTGCAATTCGCAGTTCTTCCTGCACCCGCCCTTCCGGTTCTAAACCGCAGCTGCGTACCGGGGCATCCCATCATTTACCAACATGTGGTCGTCATGCGACCGCGCAAATTTCGCCATGAATCATTCTTAAAATACATATTATTCACACTTGAAACCATTGCTCCGATTCCGCCTCAACCCGCGCCGACATATTCCGCCAGCGTCCTGTATACAGGCTGTTCGTCGGACTTCTTCATGCGCACCGCCAAAAGAAAAGCCTCTGCCGTGTCGATGCAGGTCAGCACGGGCAGATTGCGCTCCGTCGCGTAGCGCCGTATCTCAAACGAATCCGTTTCGGGGCGGTTGGGGGCGGCCGGGATGTCTAAAACAGCCTTGATGGCGCCCTCCGCAATCCCGCGCCGCGCCTCCGCCGCGTCCATCTCTGCCGCGCCTGCGCCCTGTTCCCGCAGATACGCCAGCGTGCCGCCATATGAAATGACCTCAAACCCCTCATTTATATACGCGCGGACGACCCCAAGCGAGTTTTCGTTTTTTTCCGAATCGCGCAGCCGCACATACAGGCCGCCGCCGCCCGGGATCTGCACGCCCGACGCGAGAAAGCCCTTGTACGCCGCCTTTTCAAAAGTCTCGTCAATGCCGAGCACCTCGCCCGTCGACTTCATTTCCGGCCCGAGCGCGATGTCGACGTCCGTCAGTTTGGCGCCCGAAAAGACCGGCACCTTCACCGCCGTCAGCTTCATCGTTTTGTACAGGCCCGTGCCGTATTCGCTGTCCCTGAGCTTATGCCCGAGCATGGCGGCCACGGCAAGCCGCACCATCGGGACGCCCGTCACCTTGCTGATGATGGGCACCGTGCGCGACGCGCGCGGGTTGACCTCGATCACATAGATTTCGTCGCCGTCCCACGCGTACTGGATGTTGACGAGCCCGCAGGTTTTCAGCGCGCGCGTGATGCGGTTTGTATAATCGATCAAAGTGTCCGTCACGTGCTTTGGCGCCGTGTGCGGCGGGTAGACGCTGATGCTGTCGCCCGAATGCACGCCCGTGCGCTCGACGTGCTCCATGATGCCGGGGATGAGGATGTCCTCGCCATCCGAAATCGCGTCCACCTCAAGCTCCTTGCCTTGGATGTATTTGTCGATGAGCACAGGATGGTCGTCCGAAAGGGAAACCGCCTCGGTCAGGTATTCAAGCAATTCGCGGTCTGTATAAACGACCTGCATGGCGCGCCCGCCGATGACGTAGGACGGCCGCACGACGAGCGGGTAGCCGAGCGCCGCCACCGCCTCAAATGCCGCCTCCTTCGTCGTGACGGAAAAGCCCGGCGGCGTTTTGATGCCGAGCGCCGCGAGAAAGTCCGCCGTCTTTTGCCGGTCCTCCGCAAGGTCGATGCTTTCAAACGAGGTGCCGAGGATGTTGATGCCGCGCCGGTCGAGCTCCTCCGCAAGGTTCAGCGAAGTCTGCCCGCCAAACTGCAAAATGACGCCGCGCGGCCGCTCATTTTTGATGACATTCATCACGTCGTCGATGTGCAGCGCCTCAAAATAGAGCTTGTCCGAAGTGTCAAAGTCCGTGCTGACCGTTTCCGGGTTGTTGTTGATGATGACGGCCTCGTAGCCAAGCTCTTTGATGGCCCAAACGCCGCGTACGCAGCAATAGTCAAATTCGATGCCCTGCCCGATGCGGATCGGCCCAGACCCGACGAGCAGGATTTTTTCCTCGTCCGAAATGCGGCTCTCGTCCTCCGCGTCGAAGCACGAATAATAGTAAGGCGTGCGCGCCTCAAACTCGCCGCCGCAGGTATCGACCATCTTGTAGACGGGGAAGATGTCATTGTAGACGCGGATGTCCGTCAGGACTTCGCGCCGCGCCCCCGAGAGCTTCAGTATCTCGTTGTCCGTAAACCCGATTTCCTCCGCCTCATAGATGATGGCGGCGTCCAGTTTGCCGCCCGTCCCCGCCAACGTCTTTTCCATCTTCACGATGCGGTAGAGTTTGCCGAGAAACCACTTGTCCACCTTTGTGATGCCGTGAAGGTTGTCGATCGCAAAGAGGCCCGCCGTGTCCGTATGCGCCCCGCCTCCTCTGCCCGCCGCGTCAATCCCGCGCCGTATCGCTTCCGCGATCGCGAAGATGCGGTCATCGTCCCTCTCCTCGATTTTCCGGACAAGCTCGTCGTCGCCCATCTTCATGATATAGGGGACGCGCAGGCCGTCACGCTTGATTTCAAGCGATGTGATGGCTTTCAGCAGTGCGCTCTCAAACGTGCGCGAGATGCTCATGACCTCGCCGGTCGCCTTCATTTGCGTGCCGAGGCGGCGCGAAGCCGTCTTGAATTTGTCGAAAGGCCATTTGGGGAATTTGACCACGCAATAATCGAGCGTCGGCTCAAAGCACGCGCTCGTTTCGCCCGTCACATAGTTTTTCAGTTCGTCGAGGCTGTAGCCGAGCGCGATTTTTGCCGCGAGTTTTGCGATGGGATAGCCCGCGGCCTTTGACGCAAGCGCCGAGCTGCGGCTCACGCGCGGGTTGACCTCGATGACGATGTACTTGCTCGTCAGCGGGTCGAGCGCAAACTGCACATTGCAGCCGCCTTCGATGTTGAGGCTGCGGATGATTTTCAGCGCCGCGTCCCGCAGCATTTGATACTCGCGGTCGCGCAGCGTCTGGATCGGCGCCACGACGATGCTGTCGCCCGTATGCACGCCGACCGGGTCAAAGTTTTCCATGCCGCAAACCGTGATGCAGTTGTCCTTGGCGTCGCGCATTACCTCATATTCGATTTCCTTCCAGCCTGCCACGGACTCTTCGAGCAGAATCTGCCCGATCGCGCTGTTTTCGACGCCGCTCGTCACCAAAACATCGAGCTCGGCGTCATTGTTCGCGATGCCGCCGCCCGTCCCGCCGAGCGTATAGGCCGGCCGTATGATGACCGGATAGCCGGCCGTGCGCACAAAAGCGCGGCATTCCTCAATCCCATGCGCGATGATGCTGCCCGGTACGGGCTGCCCGATCTCGCGCATGAGCGTGCGAAATTCTTCTCTGTCCTCCGCCTTTCGGATGCTGTCGCGGTTCACGCCGAGCAGCCTTGCGCCATACTTTTTCAGCACGCCCTTTTCGTCGAGCTCCATCGCGAGATTGAGGCCCGTCTGTCCGCCGAAGCCCGCAAGCACGCCTTGGGGGCGCTCCCGCTCGATGATGGCCTCAAGCGCCTCTTTGGTCAGCGGCTCCAGATAGACCTTGTCCGCAATCCCCTCGTCCGTCATGATGGTCGCCGGGTTGGAATTGACAAGCACGCACTCGATGCCTTCCTCGCGGATGGCTTTGCAGGCCTGTGTCCCCGCGTAATCAAACTCCGCCGCCTGCCCGATGATGATGGGGCCTGATCCGATCATCAATATCTTTTTCAGATTTTCCCGCTTAGGCATCGGCGCCCCCCTTCCATTCGCCGGCTTTCACGGCGAGGACCATCTTGACGAAGCGGTCAAACAGGCCCTCCGAGTCGTTGGGGCCGGGGGAGCCTTCCGGATGGTATTGCACGGAGAAGATAGGCAGCCTTTCGTGCCGCATGCCTTCCACGGTGCCGTCGTTCAGGTTGAGATGCGATAAGACCATGCCGCCGCCGCGCACGCTGTCCGCGTCGACGGCGAAGCTGTGGTTTTGGCTCGTGATGGCGGATTTGCCCGTGTCGAGATCGATCACGCCATGATTGGCGCCGCGATGCCCGAATTTGAGCTTGTACGTCCGCCCGCCCGCCGCAAGCGCGATCACCTGATGGCCCATGCAAATGCCGAAAATCGGCAGCTTGCCCATGAGGGCCGCCGCCGTCCTGATGCCAAGCCCGCATTCCTCCGGGTCCCCGGGCCCGTTTGACAGAAACAGGCCATCTGGCTCTATCGCAAGAATCTCGTCGGCTGTCGTGCCATAAGGGAACAGCACCGCCTGGCAGCCGCGCCCCGTCAGCCCGCCCACAATGCCGCGCTTGATCCCAAAGTCGAGGACCGCGATTTTGAGCCCGCGCCCCGGCAAGCCATCAAGCGCCGACCCTTGCAGGATCCTGCGCTCGCCCACGCCCACGTCTTTCATATAGTCCGCGCGCAGCGGCACGCTCTCCATGAGGCTCTGCGCGCCCTCTCTTGCAATCCCTTCGGTTGAGATAACGCACTTGACCGTGCCTTCCGTCCGTATTTTTTTCGCGATCGCGCGCGTGTCGACATTGTAAACGCCGGGCACGCCCTGCGCCCGCAGCCATTCCGAAATGCTCATCACGCTGCAGCGGTTTGAGGGCCGGTACGTGATATCGCGTGTCACAAATCCAAAAGCGTGGATGCCTTCCGACTGGTTGTCAATCTCGCTAACCCCATAATTTCCGATGAGCGGGTAGGTCATATTGATGATCTGGCCTTTGTACGACGGGTCCGTCAAAATCCCCTGATAGCCGGTCATGGATGTGTTGAAGACGAGTTCGCCCACATTCGTCGCGGACGCGCCAAAGCCTTTGCCGCGATACAGCGAGCCGTCTTCGAGATAGAGCAATCCTTCCATTCCTTTTCCTTCCTGTCTTATAATGTATAATTATACACAAAAATTTATAAGTATGCAATCGCCCTTTGTGTTAATTTCCGTTGATTTCTTGTGTGACACCCGGCCGTTTTTTTGAGAGACTGTGATACATGAAAAAAGGCAAATTGCTCATCATCATTGTCGCTCTTGCTTTGCTGCTGCTTCCGAATTTCTTTGCGGGGCGCGCCGGCGAGGCCGAAGCGCTCGGCGAAATCCTGCCGCTGTGGAGTTGCATCCCCTTTCTCGGCATGCTGCTTTCAATCGCGCTCTTCCCGCTGTTTCGGCCGCATTGGTGGGAAAAAAACCTGTTCAACGTCGCGATTCTCTGGTCACTCGTCTTTTTGATCCCTTTCGCGGCCGCGCTTGGGCCGGGCTTGGCCGGGTTTGAATTTTACGAAATCGTCCTGCTCGACTATCTGCCTTTCATCGTGCTGCTCTGGGGGCTCTTCGCCGTCGCGGGCGGCATCGTGCTGAAAGGCTCGCTCTCCGGCTCGCCCAAGGTCAACCTCATCCTGCTGCTCGTCGGCACGCTGCTTGCCAGTTGGGTCGGCACGACGGGCGCGAGCATGCTGATGATCCGGCCCGTCCTGCGCGCCAACGCGTGGCGCGAAAAAAAAGCGCACGTCATCGTCTTTTTCATCTTTCTCGTTTCCAATATCGGCGGTTGCCTGACGCCGATCGGCGACCCGCCGCTCTTCCTCGGTTTCCTGCGCAATGTCCCGTTTTTCTGGACGATGCGGCTCGCGCCGATGCTGCTGCTCAACGCCGCCATCCTGCTCGTCGTCTTTTTCATTCTCGACAAAAAGCTGTACAAAAAAGAAATCGCGGCCGGCCGCAAACCTGCCGTCGAGGGGCCAAAGGAGCCGCTCCGCGTGGAAGGCCTGCACAACCTCGTCTTTCTCGCGATGATCGTGGGCGCCGTCATACTCAGCGGCATCCTCGGTACGCTCGATTCGCTGAAAGACCCCGCGACCGGGGAGATCATCGGCATCCCATTTGCTTACGGCATTTCAATCCCGATCAACAATGTGATTCAAATGGCCATCATCGTGGTCGCGGGCTTGCTCTCAGTCCGGACGACAAAAAAAGAGCTGCATGAGCAAAACCACTTCACATGGGGGCCCATCAAAGAAGTCGCCTGCCTCTTCATCGGCATCTTCATCACGATGATCCCGGCGCTCGCGATCCTGCACGCGCGCGGCGCCGATCTCGGCCTCTCCGAGCCTTGGCAGTTTTTCTGGGTCACGGGCGCCCTATCGAGCTTCCTCGACAACGCGCCGACCTATTTAGTCTTCATGACGACGGCAAGCTCCCTGCCAACCGCCGAGGGGCTCACGACGCTGATCGGCACGATTGCGCCGCAAATCCTGCTCGCGGTGTCCGCAGGCGCGGTCTTCATGGGCGCCAACACCTATATCGGCAACGCGCCCAACTTCATGGTGCGCTCGATCGCCGAAGAAAACGAAGTGAAAATGCCAAGTTTCTTCGGCTACATGGGCTGGGCCGTGCGCTTCCTCATCCCCGTCTTCATCATCGACACGATTGTGTTTTTCGTCCTGCTGCAATAAAGGCCGCACAAAAGCGCTCGGCGTTTTATCCACGTTATACTCGTTATACACGTCGCATTATCCATATTATTCCAGTTGATATTTTGCGCGCCACCCCGTATAATGTTCTTCGGCTCGCGTTGCGGGCCGGCCGGTACAAGCGGATATGGCGGAACTGGCAGACGCGCACGGTTCAGGTCCGTGTGAGTAACATCGTGGAGGTTCGAGTCCTCTTATCCGCACCAGTGCGAGTGTTCTTACAGCATTTGATGAATGCAGTAAGAACACTCGCATTTTATGGCGCTAAACAGCATTTTGTGCAGAATAGTTTACCGCTACTCCCTGTCTGGTCTCAATCCGGACTTCTGTTTCGGGCAACTTCACCACTTTGGCTTGTTCGGTTTCGTATCTTTTGGACATGCTATGAAACCGTTCGTCAGAGATTTTGCCTGATACATTATCCTCATACATCCGCTCGAACAATGTATCAAGTTCGTCG
>JAITMX010000166.1 GCA_031290775.1 Eubacteriales Family XIII. Incertae Sedis bacterium | reverse complement strand
CTTTGGCTCGTGAAACCACTGCCATTATACAAGAGGGGATTTTTATTGCTACTATCGGTATCGCTTTCGCTTCTTCAGTTCTCCCACGCATAGCGTGGGGTTTAATGTAGATTAATTATTGATACATTCAGAGAGGTCTGGCGTTTTGTGTGTCATTTCAAAGTCGTTATCCCATGACTGTATGGTAGAACAGGCCCTCTCAAATATTTCGCGAACTATTGCCGATTCTTCGCGGATGGCATCAAACATGCCAAGTGCGCAATATGATGTTGTCGCAGAACGAATAACAAGCTCACAACCCCATTTATCTTCTGTACGGGTACTTGTTTCTTTTGTGGGCATGACGGTCAATTTCACTTCAAGTGGAGACAAATAATCCCCCGCAAGATCGCGAACCACTAAATCAATGCTATCAATGCCATCGAATGAGTATTCTTGGTATGGCAGAAAAGTTGATTCAAAACGAAAATCAAGAAATCCCAGTGTGCGTGTTCCCGAGTTGAACACCTCATTGATAGGGATTTCTGTCGAAATGACCGTCAGTTTTCCATCAACAATATCAAGCTTGTTGTAGATGGCGGATATATTTTTATCGAACATATAGCAAGCTATGGCTGTAGGAAAACTGGAATTGAAACAATTCTTGCCCCAGTGGTCTACATCGCTTCTGTTTGAATTTTCAATACCATACAATCCAGAGGGCATAGTTCGTTCTCCTTGAATTACTGAAAATATGCTGACGTCAAAATGTTGACGTCGTGCGCGAACATTTGTATAATTTCAATAGCAATTATATCATATGGCAAGAGATTCAGATAGGAGAATATGGCAGTGCGTATTGTTGACTTGTTTGCAGGATGCGGAGGATTGACACTCGGGTTTCAAAATGCAGGGTTTGATATTGTTGGGGCTTTTGAATATTGGGATGCGGCAGCATCATGCTACGCCCACAATTTCGACCATGCGGTATTTCAAGATGATTTATCCGACGCGGGAAATGCGATTGGTAAAATCAAATCATTAGACGCAGATATTATTATTGGTGGGCCTCCATGTCAAGATTTTTCACATGCGGGGAAGCGCGTTGAGGCTTCACGCGCAGGGCTGACAGGTTCTTTTGCGGAGATTGTCAGCGGAATCCATCCAAAGTATTTTGTTATGGAAAACGTAGACAGGGCATTAAAAAGCAATGCCTATTCTTTCGCGCGACAAGCCTTGAAAGATGCCGGCTATGGACTGACAGAGATTGTGCTTGATGCGAGTTATTGTGGTGTTCCGCAACGCAGGAAACGTTTCTTTTGCATTGGATCATTGAACCAATCCGATGGATTCTTGCTTGAATATTTTGCAAAATCAAAGAGTGCAAAAGAAATGACGCTGCGTGACTATTTCGGCAATACATTGGATGTTGAATATTATTATCGGCATCCTCGAAATTATTGCCGTCGGGCAATCTTCTCGATTGATGAACCTGCACCTACGGTTAGAGGCGTCAACCGCCCCATCCCGCAGGGCTATCCTGGACATCCGAACGACGCTTGCAAAATCAGTCAGTGCGAGAGGCCATTGACTACGCTTGAACGAGCCTTGGTGCAAACGTTCCCGCCTGATTTCAAATGGGAAAGCAGCAAGACAAACATGGAGCAAATGATAGGAAATGCAGTTCCTGTAAAACTCGCCGAGTTTGTGGCGAGAGCATTGCTTTACCACATCAATGAATGTGAAGGCGTGGCGCAATCCAATACAACCTTGACGATTGACTATAAGGATTTTTCCGAGTGGCTTAATTCCGCACAAGCATTGTCAGATCGCACAAAACGAGACACTATGTCAAGGCTAAAGCGAGCTGACGCGATATGCGCGATAACGCAAATTCCAGATGATTACTATTTCTTCCATTTAGACCAAACGCCCGATTTTCGATCAATAGCCCCGACTGTGCGATCTCAAATCAAACGTGCGGTATCACTGTTTTCGGAATATTGCACGAGCCAACTCTTTATGCAAGAAGCAGTATGACAGCCTTGTGAATAGCGATTTCTCGCAATGATGGCATTCCGGCAAGGGTCTGAATTGTTACGATTGATTATGCCCAGATTATGCCCAACATGATTGATTCGCGAAAATGGTTTGCATTGTGGAGACGGAATAATATATAGTAGACAAGGAAACGCGGACGGGCTTTCGGGCAGGGCCGGGCCCTGCGCAATGCAAGCCGGTGAACCTCGTCAGATCCGGAAGGAAGCAGCGATAAGCCGGAATCTGTATGTGCCGCAGGCCCACCCGGCCCTGCCGGGAAGCCCGTTCGCGTTCCATCAGCTTTTGCGCGGCGGAATGGGTTCGTCCCGCAGCGGCGGACTTTGCAAAACCAGAGGGAAATGAGCGACAAAAACTACGAAGCGATTTATAGGAGATTCCGGCCGGCAACCTTTGGCAAGGTGCTCGGCCAGGCGCATATCGTGAACGTGCTCCGGCGGCAGATCGCCGCGGACGAAGCGCCTCACGCCTATCTGTTTGCGGGCACGCGCGGCACGGGCAAGACGACGATGGCGCGGCTGCTCGCAAAGGGCCTCAATTGCCTTGCGGACGGAGACCGCCCCTGCGGCGTCTGCGAAAACTGCGTGTCCATCCAAAACGGGGCCTTCGTGGACGTGATCGAAATTGACGCGGCTTCCAACAACGGCGTCGCCGACGTGCGGCAGATTCGCGATTCGGTGGTCTATCCGCCGACGGTCGGCCGCAAGCGCGTCTATATCATCGACGAGGCGCATATGCTCACGGCCGCCGCAAACAACGCCTTTCTCAAGACGCTCGAGGAACCGCCGGAAAACACGGTCTTCATCCTCGCGACGACGGAGCCGGGCAAGATGCTCGCCACAATCCGCTCGCGCTGCCTGCTTTTTGAATTCAAACGCGTCCCCGCCGCCGTCATCGCGGACGGCATGAAGGATATCGTGAAAGAGCTTGGGACGCAGGCGGACGATGACGCGCTCGCGCTCATCGCGGCCAACGCGGACGGCAGTGTGCGCGATGCGCTGTCGATCCTCGAGCAATGCACGTCGCTTGGCCGCAGCAGGCTCACGCGGGACGATGTGCTTGAATCTATTGGGAGCGCGGGGGACGACGCGGTCGCGGAGCTTTCGGAAAAGACGCTTGCGGGCGATACGGCGGCAGCGCTGATCCTGTTCAATGAAATACTTAAAGCGGGCAAGGATGTGCGGCGCGTCATGGAGGACTGGATCGACTATCTGCGCAGCGCGCTGCTCATCAAATACTTGGGCAAGCCCGAAACGATTCTCAACCGCTCGCTTGACAGCATCAAGGAAATACGGGAACGGACGGCGGGCGCGGACGAGAAAAAACTTGCCGGGTATATATTGAAATTATCCAAATTGTACAACGAGAGCCGTTGGTCGGCGCATCCGGGGATTTTGGCCGAGATGCTGATCATCGAATTGAGCGAAAAATCGAGCGAAGGAGAAAATTAGAATGGGCAAGGGCATGAAGGCGGGAAAGAAAAAATCCGGCAGCGGCTACAGCGGCGGCGGTGGTTTCAAAGGCGGCGCGGCAGGCGGCGGGCAGGCGGCGCAGATGCGGCAGCTTCAGGCGATGCAGGCCGAGATGGCGCGCGTGCAAGAAGAGCTTGAGACAAAGGAAGTCGAGACGACGGCCGGCGGCGGCGCCGTGGCGGTAAAAGTCAACGGCAAAAAGGAGCTCGTTTCCATCAAGATCGATCCCGATGTGATGGACAAGGACGACCCGGAAATGCTCGAAGACCTGATTCTCGTCGCGGCCAACGAGGGGCTGCGGCAAATCGAGGAGATGAGCCAAGAAGGCATGGGCAAGCTGACGGGCGGCCTCGGACTGCCCGAGGGCCTGCTGTAACGTGCAAAACTACCCCGCGCCGCTCGCAAATTGATTGCGGAGCTCGCAAAGCTGCCGGGCGTCGGCGCAAAGACGGCGCAGCGGCTCGCGTTCCATATCCTTTCGATGCCGGACGGGGACGCGCTTGGGCTCGCGGACGCGATTACGGTTGCCAAAGCGGAGCTCATGTTCTGTTCGGCCTGCGGCAATCTGACGGACGTGGACCCCTGCGCGATCTGCTCGGACCCCTCGCGCGACCGCACGGTCTATTGCGTCGTCGAGTCGCCGCGTGACGCGCAGGTGATTGAACGCATGAAAGAGTACAAAGGCCTCTACCACGTCCTGCACGGCGTCATCGCGCCGATGTCGGGCGTCGGCCCCGAGGACATCAACCTCGAAAGCCTCATCGTGCGCCTCACAAAGTCCGACGAAGCGCGCGAAGTCATCGTGGCGACCAATCCCAACATCGAGGGCGAGGCGACGGCCATGTACATCGCGCGCCTCATCAAGCCCGCAGGCATCAAAGTCTCGCGCATCGCGCACGGCGTCCCGATCGGCGGCGACCTCGAATACACGGACGACGTCACGCTCGCAAAAGCAATCGAAGGCAGGCGCGAGCTGTAGGGCAAGGTGCGGCAAGCCCCGCAGCGCCTTTCAGCAAAATTTCACAATCGTCAAAATGTTTTTCCCGTCTTCAAAACGGTAGCGGCTCTCGTCCATCATGTTTTTCACCATATAGACGCCAAGGCCCCCGATCTCGCGTTGCTCTGCGGGCAGCGTGATGTCCGGCTCCTCGTTGTCCAACGGGTTGAAAGGCATCCCGCTGTCGGAAAACTCGATCTCTGTTTTTTCACTGCTGCTGGCGCAGCGTATGGCCACGTTGCCGCGTCCCGGAGCATAAGCATAGTTTGCGATATTGACGAAGATTTCTTCCGCCGCGATCAGTATGTTCATGCGCTGCCCTTGCGGAAACCCGGCCTTGTCCATACAGCCTGTCAAAAACTCCAACACGGCGCCAAGCTCCGCTGCGTCCGCGCCTGCGGTGAACAGAGGCCCGGCCCCCGGCCCCATGCCGTTGTATTGGAGCACAAGCATGGTGATATCATCCACTTGCTCCGTGCCGGCTTCAAAACGCTCGATGGCGCCCGTCATCAGGTCTAAATACCGCCGCAGATCCCTTTGCCGCAGCGCGTCCATGGGCGCGTCCGAAAGCAGCTCCGTGAGGATGCGCTCCGGCGAAAACATCGTGCCGCCGGGGTTTTCCGCCTCGGTCACCCCATCCGTATAGAGAAAGAGGGCGTCGTTCGGCCCGAGCGTGGTCTCCATCGATTCAAAGACAGTGTCTTCCATGCCCGCAAGCACAAAAGCGGATTTTGTTTCAAGCCACTCCGCAGTATCCCCGCGCAGGATGACCGGCGGATTGTGCCCGGCATTGACATAGGCAAGCCGCCCGCTGTCAATCTCGAGCACGCCCATGAAAGCTGTGACAAACATCGCGGCGGAGTTGTTTTCGCAGAGCTGGTTGTTGACCGTATAGAAAATCCCGGCAAGGGGCGTCCCCATTTGAGCCTGATTTTTGATGAGGGTCTTTGCAATGACCATGAACAGGGCGGCAGGGACGCTTTTCCCGGAGACGTCGGCAATCACGATTCCGAAATGGTTGTCGTCTATCAGGAAAAAATCATAGAAATCGCCGCCGACCTCCTTTGCCGGGCGCATCTCGGCATAGACGTCAAATTCGCTGCGGTGCGGGAAAGGCGGGAAGATGCGCGGAAGCATGCTGGCCTGTATTTTTGTCGCGACATTCAGCTCCGCGCCGATGCGCTCTTTTTCCGCGGTCACGCGGCTGAGGTTGCTGATATAATCACGCAGTTCGCCCGTCATATGCTCAAAGCCCAGGCTGAGCGTTTCGATCTCGTCCCCGGTTTTGATCCCGCTGCGATAGTCGAGATTGCCGTTTCCGATTATCCGCACATCTTCGGTCAGGCGGATAATCGGGTCGGTAATGGTTGCGGAAAGCTTGCGCGTCGCCGTGCCGGCAATCAGGATGATGACGGCAAGCAGGATGGCAAAAGCAATCAGCGTGATGAAAAAGATCTGCGTGATATCGGCGTGCGCTGTCTGTGTGAATTCGCTGATATGCTCTCCAGTGACGCTTGCGGAAGCAAGGACTTCAGACGCGTTCTCAAGCACAACAAAGGTCCAAGGCTGCACGTTTAGATGGCTGTATGCCATAAAGTAATCTACGCCGCCTATTTCGACCGTCTCGATCCCGGAATCGCCGCCAACCATCTTTTGCGCGGCGGCGCGCATCGTTTCGCTGTCGCTCTCAAAGAGGTTTTCAAGCGCCGCGCCGCTTTTGATTTCATCGGATATGATGATGTCACCGGTTTCATCCACGACAAAAGCCCTGCTTGACGGCATGGAATTTACGCCGTCCACAACCTCCTTGAGGGTCTCGAGCAGCATCCCCGCAGCAGCGACCCCCGCGATTTCCCCGTCCCCTCCGTAGTACGGCGACGCGCAGGTGATGGCAAGCCCCCTGCCATAGGCATCCTCGAAGACCTCAGTGAGAATCTGCGCGTTTGCTTCCTTTGCGCCGACATACCAAGGCCTTGGGCGGGGGTCTACATATTCGGTTTTTGCGGCGGACGCTTTGTCCACCATGACCAAAAACCCCGTTTCGCTGCCGAGCTGCATGGCCGTGATGTTGGGGTTTTGATGGAGCATGGCAAGCTGCACATCCTGGAGATTGCCGACCAAGCCCGCTTCTTCGCGTACGGAATCAGGGATATCTTCGGGGTACAGGATCTGCGGGACAAAGATGCCGTCGTTTGCCGGATCGGGCAAGGCAAGGGGCCTGCTTTTGTAATCATCCGGGTGCGCGTAGAGCCCGCTTGCGATTTCGGCGACAGTATCGACGGCCTTGCATACGATTTGCAATTTTTCGTCGATGAGCTTCCCGCCGTCCTCGGACGTTTTGAGCAAATAGTCGCTCGACAATTTTGCGAGCCCGTCCGCGCTATCTTCCGAGGCTTGCAATCCCAATTGCGTATTGATTTCGGCGACATTGGCGCGGATGATGAATATGGCTGCCGCCGCGATGACAAAGACCGCGACGGAAGACGCCAATACGACGCGCAGCGTCCTGCCGCGTACCTTTGCGCTGATGGATCGGTCTTGGTTTTTGCTTGCCATAAATTGCACCACCTTGTTTTGTTCTATATTAGACGCGGATATTCAATGATTCGCGGAGCATATGCCCCATGTATTCCGAAAAGCGCAGATCCTCTGTGGCATACGGGAGGCTGCCGGGCCGATGCAGGATGACATATTCAAAACCCGCGCTGAGCGGCATGAAGCCCGCGTAGACGCTGCTTGCTTTCAAAAGCGCCTCATAGGCCGCAGGCGCGCCGGGGTCTTTCATATTGACGAAGACATTGCCCGTCTGCAGCGGATGCGCGTGGCGCGCCTCGATTTCAAGAATCCGGTCGAGGCAATCCCTGCCGTATTCTATGACATAAAACTCTTCAAAATGAAACTGCTCATTGTGTTTATGCCGGATCGTGCTTGCCTCGGGGATGTGTGGGATGAAAGCGGCATCGGAAACGTCGGAAAGAGCGGCCGCCGAACAGGAAACGCCGAGCTTTTCATATAGCCGCCTCGCCGGTTCCCGGAGGGGCGGGGGTACGTAGATTTCCCCGATATCCGTAACATTGAAATTTCGCACGACAAGGATGAGCGGTTTTTTTTCCGCGCTTTCGGCCTTTCCCGCTGTCAGCAGATTCATATCG
>JAITMX010000066.1 GCA_031290775.1 Eubacteriales Family XIII. Incertae Sedis bacterium | reverse complement strand
CGGCTGCTTGACTGATCGCCAAGTTCGGCGATCAATTGCCTTCCCTCTTTGAGCAGGGCAATCAGTTCTTTTGTTTTCTCCTGATACGCTTCGAGATTTTCTATTTTGATCTTTGCTGTTAACGATGCCATTGCGGCTCCTCTTCATTCTCATAGTCGTTGAACGTCATTTGCCTTTTGCCGTAAACCGTCATGCCTGGCCTACGCCTCCATCGCCGCGGGCGCGGGCGGCTCATCGGCGCCAATGCCCTCCGGCGCCGCCGCAATCTGCGACACGATCCCCTCGAGCTTGCCGACGATCCGCCCCTTCTCGAACTCCGTGATGGGAATGCCGCAGAGGGCGTCCCCGACGATCTTGATCCTGCTTTCAATTTCCGCTGTCATAACTTCTTCCTTTCTGCGCCTCCGGCGCGTTTGTGCTATAATCCCCACGAAAGGAGGCGCTCATATGGATACCATCATTGTTAAGGTCTCTGACCTTTTGACAAAACTGCAGGAGGTGGGCAATGACAAAATGGACTATTGCCAACTGTCCCTGTATGAGGCAGAAACCGATTCCCCTGCGTGGATGTTGGTTCAAGCATGGAAAAAGAATGGCGTCACGGCTGTTGATTATGAAGAAATCGATGCCGTTGATTCTCATGCCCCGAACATAACTACGAATATCCGTTAGCATGTCGTTTCCTGTACGGGCCGTTTGTATCCGCGTGAGCAGTACGAATGGCCCGGCAATCTTGAACTGTCCGACACCACCAGATAGCTGCAATTGTTGCGAATCGTCCGGATAAATTCATAAACCTTTCTATCCATTTCGCTGTTGCTGTTTTTTAATGTGATTTCAATTGTCAGCCCTGTCCCATCAATTTCCGCTGTCATAACCTTCTCCTTCCTGCGCCTCCGCACCTCTTCATCAATGCCCTTTGCCCGTTTGTGATATAATCCCCGCGAGGTGATATTATGAGCTTGTTTCCAGACAGCGCCATGGACGCTATACGCAGAGTCGTTGAATCGCCGCCGCAGGACTTGTATATTCCGATACTGCCGGGCCCGATGACCTTTGAGGAGTTCCGCGAACATACCGAGCGCGAAAACATCAAATTCCGCGAGGACACAGAGCGGCTCCGCTCCGAGTCCGAAGCCATCCGAAAAGAGACGGAGGCGATCAACAAGGAGGCGGCGAGAATCCGAATGGAAGCGCAACGCAGTTCGCAAAGGGCGCTGGCCGTCGCCGTCATCGGAATGGTTGTCGCAGTCGCTTCTTTCATCTGGTCTACCCGCGAAGCGTGGAAACCGCTATTATTGCAAGCGCTGCAATAATGATCCCGATGGAATTGACAACGCAGATTCTGTAAAGCTGTTTGATTCTGCTGTCCTGGTCTTTGTGGCTCATTTCGTCTTGCCGGCAAAAGGAATCACTGTCTTTCCCTTTCATAGTGCCGCCGCCGGGGCGGCTTCCGTCCGCGTGCACAAATCTATCCAATTTCTTTCCTCCTTGTCACCACGCTCACCATCCTCGCCCTGCAGTCATTAATAATGTCACCGCCGCTGCCGTGATTGCCGCAGCCGCCGTCGAAACGACAAGGCCTTTCCCAAACGCTTTTCTTTGTTCTTGATCGGCTTTCTGCAAAACACTTTGCCGTATCTCCCACCAAATGGAGTCTCTGTCTTGTTTGTTCATTTTCAATCCTCTTCATCAAGGCCCTTTGCTTTGAAAGTGTTATACTGTGCCCACCGCCCATCATGGCGGTAGAAAGGCGGTGGTCTTTTTGAGCGCCCTTTTGTGCCGCGCGGTTCTTGTGCGGGGTTTGGCTGGACAGCCACGCCCCGTGCCGATGCCATAGGCGGCAGGCGAAACCCGAATCGCCAAAGTGAAACGTTCTGCCATAGAAGCGGAATGTTGTGGTTCTGTATCGGCGGCATCGGATGCTGGATAGCATTCGGCGCCGTGGATTGCAACAGAATACAGGTAAACAAATCGGGACTGAGGGCGTCGATGCACAACCATCGGCGTTCTTTGTTTGTTTGCCCGTTTGGCGGGGCAAAGGGCGCCGTTGCGCAACCAGCGGCGCACTTTGCTTTTTTGCCCGGCGGCCTTGCGGCGCCTATAATGGGCGGTGGGCACAGTATTCACTTTTCAAGATTCATCAAGGCCCTTTGTTGGGGGGAGGCCCTGTCAAGGGCATCCCCCCTGTGGTAGTTTGCTGCCGTATAGGTAGCAAACTCGTTTGTCTATTGTATGGACATAATAATCTGTTAAAAGTACCTTGTCAAGCATTTTTTTAATAAATTTGTCTATTTAGAAGATTTTTTTATTGCAAAAAATTTTTTTTCCTGTTATCCTCTGAAAATAGACGGTTGGGCGCGTTTTGGCGGCCATTGAGCGTGGGAGGCCACAGATTGGAGAAAATGAAAATGGGGACGGTCGGGGAACGGGTCAGGGAATTTCGGAAATCGGAAAAGCTGTCGCAGGAGAAACTTGGCGCACGAATTGGAATAAAAAAAGCTGCGGTTTCCGCAATGGAGTTAGAGACACAGGGCGTCACTGAACGAAACATTGCATTATTTCACAAGGAGTTCGGCGTGTCCGAGGCGTGGCTGCGGGACGGGACGGGCGAGATGTACGCCGCCGACGCCGAAAGGGACGCCGAATACCTCATCAAAAAATGGGGCATCGCAGACCCGTTTCTAAAAGACGTGATCGCCGCGCTCGTCAAGCTGCCGCCGGAAAAGATCGACGAGGCCAAAGACTGGATTCTCGAGATCACGGACAAGTACCGCCGCCCGGGCAGCGAAGCCGCCGAAAGGGCCGCCGCCCTCGAGGCCGAGGTCGAGGCATACAGGCAAGAGCTTGAGGCAGAGCAAAAGGGGGGAACATCGCCAGCTTCCGAAAAGCGCGGGACCGCCTGAAAAACAAATGAAAATATTTTGAAAAAAAGTTAAAAAAAGGCTTGACAGTATACGGCAATTGCCTTATAATTATATATAGAAAGGAGGTCAGCAGCATGGAAGAGAAAATAATAGCAGCGGCTGCCATCGTCACCACTCTGAACGCCATAGCCCAAACAGTGATAATGATAGCAGCCGCCAAGCCCGACAAGAAAGGCAAATAGCCCAACAAGAGGGGCGCAAGCCCCTCTCCCCCTTGGGGGAGCCGTCTTGACTCAAATATTACAGGAGGTAAAAAGAAATGTCAAACTACAAAATCAGGATTGCGACGCCCGCCATTTCAGCCGTGTGCCTTGTCTGCGCGCTCGCTGTGGGCGGACCGGGAAAAATGGCGCTGGTCATCATCGCGGCGGCGGCGTCCATCGTATCGCTCGCGCTGACAATCCGCGCGGGAAAGGCGAAGCCATGACGCTGACGCTGCAGGGGCGGCGCAAGGCCGCCGGGCTGTCGCAAGACGGCCTCGCCTACAAAAGCGGGATACCCGCCGCCACGATCAGGGATTACGAACAAGGCCGCCGCGACATAAACGGCATGGGCATCAAGAGGGCGGCGGCATTGGCCGCCGCCCTCGGCTGCCGGATCGAGGATCTGATTGAGGGAGAGAGTGAGCCGGAATGAATGAAGCAATTGAAGTGAAATTATTAAACAAGTCAGTCGAGGCGTTTATGGTTGCCGTCGAGCTGACGAAATACAGGGCAACCCCCCGATAAAAGTTTTGTTTGACAACACAATCAAGATGTGGTTATATAAATACAACGGACCCCACCAAGCCTCTCAACGATGCGTAACACGGCGGGGATTTTGAGTTTTTGGAGAAAATCATGTTGAATGCCGGGAATACAAAAGAATATAAGACCTATACCGAGCAAGTCCAGCTTTTGCGTGGTCGCGGGCTGCGGATTGACGATGAGGCGGCAGCAACCGATTTCTTGAAACGCGTCAATTATTATCGTTTCAGCGCTTATGCCTTGACTTTGCAAAAGCATGATCGCTTTTATAACGATGTGTCGTTTGGGGATGTATGCGACCTGTACTATTTTGACTACGATTTCCGAAAAACCATATATGCTTATACAGCGTTCATCGAGGTGGCTCTACGCACCTGCGTTGCACACTTCCATGCGGGGAAATACGGGGCGCTCGGCTATCTTGACGCGAGCGCTTTTGACAATCCTCAGTACCATGCCCGTTTTCTTGCAAAATTGGATGATGAGCTGTCGCGTTCTGACGATGCCTTTGTTCACCATCATGTTGAAGATCTAAATAGCGTGTTTCCTCTTTGGGTCGCTATCGAAGCAACCTCTTTTGGGGTGTCGTCGATGATGTTCAAGAATATGCACACAGAGGACCGTGAAGATATCGCAAAGAGGTGTTTTCGATACAACCGAAAATATATAGAGAATTGGCTGCAATGCTGTGTGTATGTTCGCAACATCGCGGCCCACGGCGGCAGATTTTACAACCGCGATTTGCGGTCTTGTCCAGTCCGGCTGCCGAACAAGCACAAAAAAGATATTATACCGACACGGGCTTTCGCTTTTATCTACGCGATATACAATTTGCTGCCGTTTGACACCGCGCAAGAGCAATTGGTTTCGGAAATCAAAACGATATTCACCAATCATCCTTTTGCATTGCCAAGGCATATGGGGTTTCCTGACGACTGGGAGAAGTTGTTGCGGTAATCAGAAAACGCCAAGCTGCCAGATTCGTTACCTGATGATGAAGTAAGCAAGATTGAGTTGCTCGAATTTTTCGAGCAACTGCGGCAGACGGCAATCAGCGCAACCGGTTTATAGTTATTCGATACAGGCTATTGATTTTATCTTTGACGAGATATGCAAAGATCCCGAAAACATCGTTGCGAATTTGAAAGAAAGGGTAAAAAAAAGATGACCCCAGGGGCAAAGGATTCTTGGTCATTGACCTACTCCCATTCGGGAACCCAGCCTTAGTCCTTCACGAGCCATCTTCACAACCATTTTCCAAGGAAAGCGATTGTTGGCCGGACGAGGGAACCCCTCCGACAAAATAAGTATAGCATAGTTGGAGCAAAAACATGAAAATATTTTGAAAAAAAGTTAGAAAAAAGGCTTGACATTATAGCGCAATAGCTCTATAATTATATTATAAGTTAAAGCAAAACACAGACAAAAAGGAGGTGAGGCGTATCGATAAGGAATGGATAGCGGCAATCAGCGGAATATGGGCCGACGTGCTTGGAACAATCCTGCTGATAATCGCCCTTAAAGACAGGAAAACCGCCAAACGCAAAAAGCCCAAGAAGCAAAAACGCAAGCGGTAATCCGAAAGGGGTGGGGGCGCAAGCCCTCACCCAGTCCACCCTAAACGATACGCGAATATCATGAAAAAAACAAGCATTATTTACTCGAGCTGCGCGGCGGCGTTTTTCCTGACGGCGGCATTATGGCACGGAATCCCACGGGGTCTATTTGCTTTGGCGGCCATCCTTTGGGCTGTCCTCGCTATCGTCACGGCATTGTCGGAACGCAAAGAGGGGAAACGCTCATGACGCTCCAAGAACGGCGCAAGGGCGCCGGGCTGTCCCAGTCACAGCTCGCCAAATCAGCTGGGCTGCCTGTGAGCGCGATCCAGCAGTATGAACGTGGATATCGCGACATAAACGGCATGGGGATCAAGAGGGCGGCGGCGCTGGCCGCCGCCCTCGGCTGCCGGATCGAGGATCTGATCGAGGGAGAGAGGGGCTAAACGCTTTTGCCGCAACAATTTTTATATTTCTTTCCAGAACCACAAGGGCAGGGCACATTGCGGCCTGTCGATTTCTGCTTGTTTGTCGGAGTCAAGTATGAGTGTGCTACAAAATCAATTTTTTCCATTGACGGCATTCGAAAACTAAAAACAGTTTGCCCTCTATGGTTGGAAACAGCAAAATCTCCAAGACCTATCACGTCCATGCCGATAAGGACATCACAATTGGCCGGGATTGCCTCGACTGCAAGAATACGCTCGACTACCACGCGATTCGGAAGATGCAGATTTATATAATATTGGCTGCATTCTTTTGTCCCGCTTGGCGTGTTCATCGTGGTGACGGCCACTGGTTTTAATTGAAGTCTGGCGACCAACTCTGGCCGGATACACGTTGAAGTCGCGCCCGTATCCCAAAGCGCTTTTGCTTGAACAAACTCGTTTGTTTTCAGCGTTGTGCTGATGCCCTGCACATCCACGTCATTTATCAGCACATGGGATAGTCTGTCATATGCAGATGTAAAACAATCGCCGGGCATTACACCGCCAAATCGTGCTGCGCAAACGCGACATTCCCCTGGAAAGTTTGCATCAGCTCTTCTGGATTCTCAACACACTCTTGTATAATGAACGTCCCGGGGGGTTCCGTCTTGACCGTTTCGGTATAGGCTTTTTCAAAAGTATCGTAAGAGCCCAATACAGCAAGATTTTTTATAACAACAAAACTGTGCCCATATGCATCAAACAATTGGGCGAGATTGGTTTTGAAATATTCGTAATCTTTCATGTCCAGCACCTCCTTGGCGTGACATTGTATCACGTCCTGCCCCGAGTATAACATATTTTGTTGAAAAAAGAGAAAGCTGCAGATTGCCAGACCGTCAACTGTCCGGAAATCCCGGAATGCCGGACCGGAAACAGCTTGACGGCATATGCGCACAATGCGTATAATAATTTTTGGAGGCGGAGGGTTTTTCCGGCAGAAAAAGGAGTTTCAAAATGAAATTAGTATACCCGGCGATATTTTACCCTTGCGAGGAGGGCGGCTTCACCGTCGCGGTCCCCGACCTTCCCGGATGCGTCTCGGAGGGCGATACCCTTGAAGAAGCGATCGGCATGGGCATTGACGCCGCAGGGGGATGGATTCTCGGGGAATGGGAATCCGGCAACCCTGTGCCATCGGCCAGCGACATCAAAGAGATCAAGGCCGGCGGCGCCGATGCGTTCACGAGCGTCCTTGTCCTTGACATGGATGCGTATGCGGAAAAATTCGGAAGCAAGGCTGTCCGGAAAAACCTCACCATTCCCGCATGGCTGAACACTTTTGCGGAATCGCACGACATCAATTTTTCAAAAGTGCTGCAAGACGCCCTCTTTGACATGGCGGTTGCGGGCGGCGGAAACAAGACCGCATGAGGGCTTGGCCGGATGCCGAGCGCCCTTGAACCCGGAGGGACTATGGGTAAAAAGAAATACAAGCACCGGGCGCGGTTTGCCTACAACGGCATCGCCTGCGATATTGTCGCCGATACCGAGCGCGCGCTTGGCGAAAAGATCGCAAACAAAAAAGCGGCCATTGACGGCGACCGGCGGATCGTCCGCGGCAGCTCCACCGTGCGGCATTGGTCGGAGGTTTACCTCGAAACATTCCGCGAGCCAAAGTGCGGCGCGGCGCAGTATGAATCCCTGTGCTATATCATGGAAAGATGGATCAACAGATTTATCGGGAACCTGCCCATCCGCGACGTGAAAAAGGCCATCTGCCAAAAGATACTGAACGAGGCGCGGGGCTGCTCAAAATCCCACATCATGAAAATCAACCAGCTGCTCCGGGCAATGTTCGAGGAGGCGGCAGAGGAAAACCTGATCGCATCGAACCCTGCGCGGCGGCTCGTCATGCCGCAAGCCGAAAACGGGCAGCGCCGGGCGCTCGCAAAAGAAGAGCGCGGGATATTCGCCGTCCTGTTCCGCGACCATGCGCATGGCCCATGGGCGGAATTTATGCTGATGTTCGGGCCGCGCACAGGCGAGACGGCGAGGGTGTATGGCCGGCACATCGACATGGAGGGCGGCCGCGTCTTCATCGACGGGACAAAGAGCAGGGCAAGCAAGAGGTGGGTGCCTATCCGCGACGACATATCGCCGAGGCTGCGGGGCTTCCTCGCGGCAGCGGCGCGCGACCCCTTCACGCCACTGTTCCCCATGCGGGACGGCAAAACGCCCTCCGGCAAGGCATCGCGCCGGCGGTGGTGGGAGAGCCTGCAGCGCGCCTATTTGGCTGTTTTGAACGAGGGCAGGCCGGCAGGGCTGCACCAACCCTTTCCGCCCGGCCTGGTGCCATACTGCTTCCGCCACACATACGCCACTGATCTGACGTCCTTTGGCGTCCCTTTGGAAATCAAGGCGGAGTACCTCGGGCACAAACCCGACGTGACAGAGATATACACCCACAGATCAGAGGAGGCGTTTGAGCTTGGCCGCAGGATCATAAGCCAAGCGGTCGCGCACAACCCCGCCCCCGCCGATGGGGAACTGAACGGGGAACAAATAAAGCCAGTTTGAAATTTCAACGTTTGACTATGGTTTCCTAAACCGGGTGTCGGATGTTCGAATCATCTCGCGGGCGCCATAAAACTAACCATCTATCGACCCGCGCCCCAACCGGGTATAAAAACGATAGGTGGTTTTTTAGATGGAACTACTTATGCGAGGAGTGCAACGCTTTAGCGCGTCGTCTACCGTGGCATTCTACCGTAGTGCGTGGGAATGGCTGGCTTGCAGTCGGAAAGGGCCGGGGCCTACGCCCGCTTGCAGCTCCGGATCCAATCCACGAAAGCATCCGCAAGCTCTTTCAGCAAATCGATATGATACGGGGAAACCACTGTGCCGTTTTCGCCCATGGTCGCGGCGACATCCGGGATAAAGACCTGCGGCTCGCCGAGCGGCAGGACGCCCAGGAACCCGAGCGGCTGGCGCAGATGGAAAGCGCCCGTGATGGCAAATGTCTTGCCCGGCGTGACACCGACGATCGTGCATGGTTTGCCGTTCCACAGATTTTCGCCGTGCGGGCGCGAAGCGATATCGATCGCGTTTTTCAGCACGGCGGGAAACGACCGATTGTACTCCGGCGCCACGAAGATGATGCCATCCGCTTCCGCGATCTCGCGCCGAAAACGCTGCCATGACGCGGGCGGGCGCCCGTCATCATCATAGTCCTGGTTGAACATCTCCAAATCCGAGAGTTCCACGAGCTTCGCCTCAGCGTCTTCCGGCATGCCCGCCGCGATTTGTTTTGCGATTTTCCGGCTGTATGATTCGGCGCGCAGGCTGCCCGCCAGTATTGCGATATTCAGTTGTGCCATTTCTCTGCCTCCCTCTTTATGTTGCCGCCCCGCGCTTTCCGGCAATACCAAAATGCCGGAAAACCGAATGGCCCGATTTTGCATTACAGCTTTATTATACAAAATCGAGCCGCCCTCTGTCATCTATGCTGCGCTACGGTAAAAAATTCAGGTAAAAAATCCGTTGAAAATTGTGCTTGACAGGGAACGGGTTAGTTGTTAAAATATTCCATAATGTATTTTTATTTTTATTATTGGAGGTTTTATTATGATTGGCGAAATGAACAAACAGCTATTTCAACCCTCGAAATCCAAACTCGGCGATCTGGACGCAAGGTACATGATCCTCATCGCATACCTCGGAGCCACCGTACTCGGATTTGTTCCGGGCGTAAAGTATATTTCGTGGCTCATCCCATTGATTATTTACTTTATCGACAAGGAAAACAAATTCATCGCATTCCACGCGATACAGGCGTTTTTGCTTGAAGTCGTCGCGTTCGTCATCTATATCATCATCGGGATTATCACCGCTGTTGCTCTTGTCGGCGCTGCGTTCGGCGCGGCCGGGGGCTTGGGCGTGTTCGGCGCGGGCGTCGCAAGCATCATCACCATTGTCATCGCCCTCGTCGTCGGCATCGGCATCCTTGCCCTTGCGATTCTCGCAGCGGTCAAAGGCTATCGCTACGAGATCTACGAGATCCCGCTTGTCGGCAAATGGGCCGAAAAAATCGTCTTCAAAACAGCATAGCCAAAAATCGATTGTTCAGGTATTGATGAGCAGGCGGCCCGGCAGCACCCCAATATCGAGGGGCAGCGGGTCGCCTCGTTCCCCGTCGATGTCCGTGTTGACGGCACCGTCCTCATCGGACTCGATATGCAGCTGCGCCGTCCGGAAATATTCGACGCGTTTGTCGTTCGCGTGCTGCCCGGTCATGACGCCGATCAGCACCGGAAGCATGGCGGGCAGCATGAGCTTGCGAAAGACCACGACGTCAAGCAGGCCGTCCCCGATCTCCGAGTAGGGCGCCACATTGAAGCCCCCTGCCGCGCGCCCGTTCATGACAATGACCGCGCTGATCTCCGTTTCAATTGTGCGGTCATCCGCCTCGATGCGTATCCGCGTCGGCCGCGCAAACGGCGCTTCCGCCAACCCGCGCAAATAGTAGGCGCCGAGCCCCAGCGTGTTCTTGATCGCGGGGTCTGTCCGTTGGCTGATGTCGACGAGCATGCCGATCGCCAGCACATTGATGAAGCAGCGTTTCCCGGCCGTCCCCACGTCCGCCTTGATATAATTGTCAGACAGAGCGACCCGGATCATGCCGTCCACGCTCGTCGGAATCTCGAGATACCCGGCCAAATCGTTCGCCGTGCCCGCCGGAAAAATCGCGAGCGGGATATGGATATCGTGCCGCACCATCGCGTTCACGACGAGATTGACCGTGCCGTCGCCGCCCGCAGCGATGATCTTGTAATAATCGTGGATCGGCAGTTCCGTCAAAATCTTGTCGACGTCCATCGCGCCGCCAAGCCGGTACGGGATGATGAGCAGCCCCGCCTCCTCAAAAGCCCCGACGATCTGATCGAGATGGTTTTTGATCACGCCGTTGCCGGCGTTTGGATTGTAAATCAAAAGCACCCGTTTCATTTCTTTACCTCCCCTCTGCGGAGCGGATGACGTCTCCGATCATGTAAAGCGAACCCGCAAACACGACCGCGCCGTATCCGCCCGAAAGCCCCATGGCTATATTATACGCCTCTGCGGGATTCGGCGCTTCCGCCGCCACGAAGCCCCCCGACGCGCGTATGAGGCCCGCAAGCTCGGCCGCAGGGAGGCTGCGCTCGTTGCTCGACGCCGCGGCGACAAAACCTGCGGCTACGCCCGCAAATTCCCCAAGCATTTCCTGCGCCGCCTTGTCGCGCAGGATCGAAACCACAAAGAGGATGCCTTTTCCCGGCAAAAGCTCGCGCAGCGTCTTTGACAGCGCCCGCGCGCCGTCCGGATTGTGGGCGCCGTCAAAGATGACGAGCGGGTTTTCCGAAGCGACATAGAAGCGGGCAAGGAGCCGCGCGTTTTTCATGCCGCGCCGCAGCGCATCGCCATCCGACACGATGTATTTTTGCGCGCGCAGCAGATCGATCGCGCAAAGCGCCGTCACGGCGTTTTGCACTTGGTGCTCGCCCGCCATCGAAAGCCCGATCGCGCTGTAATGCCGGCCGCCGATGGCCGTGTCAAACGTATAGCCGCCCGGCGCCCTTTGCGTGATCTTGTACTTGATCTTGGATGAATCGAAAAGCGGCGCGCCGAGCTCATACGCCCTTTTTGCGATGACGGCCGCAGCGGCGCCTGCCGCGCCGGAAACGACGGGGCGGCCGGCCTTGATGATCCCGGCCTTTTCAAACGCGATCTGTTCCTCTGTTTCGCCAAGCCTGTCTGTGTGGTCGAGCGCGATTTGCGTAATGACAGAAACGAGCGGCGCCTTGACGATGTTTGTCGAATCCCCGCGGCCCCCGAGCCCGACCTCGAGCACGACAAAATCCGGGGCAATTTCCGCAAAGTGCAAAAACCCGATCGCCGTCACGATCTCAAACTCCGTCGGCGAGTCGCCGCGACGCGCGAGGGTTTCAGCGGACGCGAGCGCGAGCTCTGCCAGGGCCTCGAGTTTTTCCTCGGAAATCATCTCGCCGTCCGCCTCGATGCGCTCGCGAAAATCGCCCACATACGGCGAAGTGAAAATACCCGCCGTATAGCCGAGCGCGCGCAGCGTCTCGTAAAGATAGCGGCAGACGGAACCCTTGCCGTTTGTGCCTGCCACGTGGATGACGCGCAGCTTTTTCTCAGGGCTGCCGAGCATCGCGCACAGCGCTTCCATGCGCTCGAGCCCGAGCTTGCTGCCAAACTTCAGATATTCATGGATGCGCCCCTGCGCGTTCCCCTTGCCCATCAATCTCCCGCTTCCTTATAAAAATCAAACTCCCTGCCCAGATCCAAACAACGCGGCCGCTTCGAGGTAGGCGCGGTCGCGCACGGCCGAGACGACATGGCCGTAATACGCGCGCGCCGCCTCCGGGTCGCCCTCCGCAAGCGAAATCTTCGCAAGCGCAAACAAAGCCTCATGGCAAACGCGCTTCGCGCATAGCGTGCAGTTTCCCGCATCGCGCACTGCCCGCAGCAGATGCCTCTTCGCCTGCCGATACATTCCCAGCCCAAAAAAACACTCGCCCGTCATGCAGTCGGCGCAAGCGGTATCGGCCCGGTCTTTGGCCGGGTTTTGCGGTTTTTGAAAAGCCGCGCCGCCCCGCCGCATCGAAAGCCTAGCCCGGTACAGCTTTTCCGCTTCCTTTTGCCGGCCTGCGGCGGCATACGCCCGCGCAAGTTCGACGACATCGCGAAAGGTGTCCGACCCCTCGTACGCGTGCGCAAAATACGGCAGCGCCGCTTCGGGATCGCGCTTTGCGGTCTGTAAAAATTCCGCGTACCGGACATACAATTGCTTCCTGTCCGCATCGCTTGGTTCCTTGCCGGCCGGCAGCGCGGCCAAGGCCTCCTGAAACAAGGCTTCCGCGCGCACGTCATCGCCGATTTCATAACAGGCATAGGCGAACATTCCGATTCGGCTGTATTGAGGCTGCTCTTCGTCTGCGCCTGCCGCCGGCGCTTCGCCGAGAGCGGCAAGCGCCTCATATCGATGGTCCTCATACAAAAAATCCGACTTTTTCAGAAACAGGCGGTTGTATGCGGCTTCATCATTTTCTTTCGCAAGCGCCATGCCTTCGTCAAGGGCGCGCAGCGCGCTTTCGATGTCGCCGGACGCTTTATGCGCAATCGCAAGATACAGATGCACATCCGAAAAACCGGGGTCGGCGTCAAGCGTCCTTTGGAAATCCGCAGATGCTTCCTCCATCTGCCCCTCATCGTAGGCCAAAACGCCGAGCTGGTACCAAGCCGGCGCGTAATGCCCGTCCAATTCGATCGCTTTTTTGAAGTTCAAACGCGCGCGCGCTTTCCCAAACGAGTCCGTCGTCTTCGGAAAGTTTGCAAAAAGCCAACCGCGCAGCAGATATGCGTAGGGCGTTTCGCGCAGCTCTATGAGCCTGTCAAACAACTCTGCGGCTTCCGACACGCGCCCCCCCCTCGCGTACAGGATTCCAAGTTTTTCGAGCACGGCCTCTTTATCGGGATATAGGCCCTTTGCTTCTTCAAACAGCGCCTGCGCCTCTTCTTTCGGGCCGTCCGTTTCAAAAAGCGCGACCGCCTTCATCAGCGAAAGCCCGCTGCCGCAAAGCCCCGCCGCTTCGGCGCGCTGCACGACCTTCAGGACTTCGCCGTACTTGCCCGAACGCTCATAAAGCCGGCCGAGCAGCTCCCACATCGAAAGATTGTAGGGATAGCTCCGCAGCGAGGCTTCCGCGCTGTTCGCGGCTGTATCAAGGTTGCCTGTTTCTTCAAGGAGCAGCGCCTCAACGGACAGCAGGCCGGCGTGGGACGGATTTTGCGCAAGCCCCTCCGCAATGGCGCGAAAAGCGGCGTGCGAATCGGAGCGGCGCTGAAAAGTCGCCGCGTTCACGCGGCAAATCTCCGGATCGCCCGGAAACTCACGCAAAAGGACGTCCGCTTTTTGAAGCGCCGCCTCGTCCATGCCGAGGCGCAGATATTTGTCGGGCAGAAACCGGAACCGCTGGCGGTCGGTTTCGTTTTCCTCCCACGCCTTGACATATTCAAGCAGAAGCCGCCGGTCTTCTTCCGTCAGCTCGCCGTGCGTCAAAATATACAGATCGGCATAGAGTTCGCAATGCTTCGCGAGGTGCGCTTCGTCTGGCGTTTCATCCGCGATTAGGCCAAAAGCCGCCGCATGGTCGCCGAGGTTGAAGCAGCAGCTTGCAAGTTTGTAACGCGCATCCGCGTCCCCCGCGTCTTTGTCTAACCGCCCGCGGAAGATCGGGACGAGCGCCTCGTTTGCCGCGCCAAAGAGGCCCATGGCGCCGACATCGCAGGGGTCGTCCATGAGAAGGCCGTAGGCATTTGCTTTTGCCTCTTCCAAAGCGCCGGTCGCCAGCCGCGCGCGCGCCGCCCCGAGCCGGGCGGCATAAAACCCCGCATCGGCATCGAGTATGCGCAAATACACCGCAAGCGCCGCTTCAAATTTTTCCTCATTCAAGAGAGAGCCGCCGATCGCGGCAAGGATGTACGGGTCATTTGGATAGGCCTCGTCCAATTCCCGCAAAATCGCGAGAGATTGTCCATACTCCCCCCGCAAGGTATGCATGCGGGCAATCAAAAGCCGATAATCGGGATGCGCAAAGAGTTTTCCGGTATTTTGGGCCACAAGCCTTGCGGCCTCGCCCATGTCATTTTCCTGCAAAGCCTTTGAAAATTTGTAGCAGGCATCGATGAAGCCGTCGAAATCCTCCCCGGCATCCCGGCTGTAGTCAAAAAAAACATCCCGCACGGCGCGCTCATAGCGGGCGCCATCCAGCACGTATTCGATGAATCTCGGATGGAACGTCTCTTTCAGCCGGGAGGCGCGTGCCGACCAGGCGAAGGCCTCGTCGAAATACCGCCAGATCCGCCTCGGGAGATAATAGTCGTCCATGAGCGCGGTGAGCAGTTTTTCCGAAACGTCCTCTTGGCGGTCGATCCCGGTATTCGCGTCCACATTCAATACGCCGCGCCACGCCGCCTCGTCCATGCGCCGCGGAAAATCATCCAAAATCGCCTTGATCGCAAAGGCTATCGGGTCGTCCGCTTCCCGCTCCCCCCCAGCCGGCCCCGAATCCCCAGCCGCCTTGAGCGCCTCTTCATACCCCGCGCGCAGTTTCAAAAAGCCCGCGGGGTCGTCCTCGGGGTGGTGGTCCGGCAAGGCTTTCAGGTAGGCTTCCCGTATCTCGGCCGCGTCCTTCGTAGGCGGGACGCCGAGCAGCGCCCATATTTCAGAAGGATTCATCGGTGTGCTCCAGCTCCTCGAAAATCTCCCTGAGCTTTGCGGCGGCTGTTTCAATCTCCGCCCAGTCCTGGCGTTCAAGCGTTTCCTCAAACGACGCGAGGGCCTCCGCGACAAACTGCCGCCTCTCCCCCGTCTGTTCCACGTAAAGGCGTTCCCCTTTTTCGAGCAGGAAGCGGTACTCATCCTTGTCGCGCGGATGGATCTTGAGCGCCTTCAGCGCTTCGAGGCTCTCGCGTATCTCCCCCTCCGACATGGCGCCCGGATTTTTTTCGATCACAATGCTGTGCAGATCGCCCGTCGAACCGGCCGTCACGATGGCTTCGAGGATGCCGTTGATGTCGTAGGTGAAACGCACCTCGACGCACTCCTCGCCCGCCGGGCGCGGCGGCACGGAGATTTCAAGATTGCCGAGAAAAACATTGTCCCGCGTATTGCGCGACTCGCCCTGGTAAATCTTGACGTCAATCTGTTCCTGGCCGTCGTGCATCGTATAAAACTTTTCGGCCCGCGAAGCCGGGATGACCGTATTGCGTTCGATGATCGGCGAATAGAGCCCCGAGCGAATGAGCCCGCTCGGCTGGCGGTGCGCCGTCTCGATGCCGAGCGTATAGCTGCAGACATCCGTGAGCAAAAGCTCCCTCACCGTTTCGTTGCGCTCCTTCATCGCCGCCTGAATACCGGCGCCGATCGCGACCGCCTCGTCCGGGTCGATCGTGGACGAGGGAATCAAGCCGAAGAGCTTGCCGACAAAATTGCGTATGACAGGCATCTTTGCCGCGCCGCCGACGAGCACGACCGCGTCGATGTCCGAGGCGCGCAGCGACGCGTCTGAAAGCGTCCGGATCACCGGCGTTTTCAGGCGCGTCAGCAGCGGCTCGCAGTAATCCTCAAACTCAGCTGCGGCAAACGCCGCCTCCATCGGCTCCCCGCCGACCGTGACCCGCATCGTGAACGTGCGCTCCTTGGAAAAAGCGCGTTTCGCGGCCTCCGCCGCCTTGTAAAGCGCCGCCCTTTCCAAAGGCGCGAGCGCGGCTTCCTTCAGCTTGAACCGCGCCAGAAAAAGCGCTTCCAGCACGCTTGTGAAATCTTCGCCGCCGAGATAGTTGTCCCCGGCCACGGCGCGCACTTCCATGATGCTGCCAGAGTATTCGAGGATCGAAACATCGAACGTCCCGCCGCCCAAATCGAAGATGAGGAACTTTGAGGAGCCTCCGCGCTCGTGCAAGCCGTAGGCGATTGCCGCCGCTGTCGGCTCGCTGACGATGCGTTCGACTTTCAGCCCCGCAAGCTCGCCCGCCGTCTTGGTGGCGCGGCGCTGCGCCTCACCAAAATAGGCGGGGCAGCTGATCACCGCCTCAGCCACCGGCTCGCCGAGAAAGACCTCCGCGTCCTCCTTGAGCTTTTTCACGATGAAGGAAGAAAGCTCCTCCGGCAAAAAAACGCGGCCGCCGAGCTTGTATTCCTTTTTCGTGCCCATGCCGCGCTTGAATACGGAGGCCGTATTCAGCGGGTCCGTGAAACGCCGCTCGGCCGCAATCTTGCCTGTCAGTATCTCTCCGTCCGCGAGGACGCTGACGACCGAAGGCGTCAAATGATCCCCGAAAGAATTGGGGATCACGACGGGGCCGTCCGGCGTCATGCAGGACACGAGGCTGTTTGTCGTTCCGAGATCGATACCGATGATGGGCATGGTTTACCACCCTGCGGTCGGTATGCGACCGCGCAAATTTCGCCATAAATCATTCTTAAACAACATAATTATTCACACTTATTTGCCCTTTACCGCGAGCAAGCGGGCCGCCACTTTCGCGAGCGCTTCTTCCGCCGCCGCGAGCTTTGCGCGCTCGGCCTCGATGACCTGCGCGGGCGCCTTTGCCGTGAAGCCCCCGTTTGCGAGTTTGCCCGACAGGCGCAGCGTTTCGCCCTCAAGCCTTGCCCGCTCCTTTTCAAGCCTTTCGCGTTCCGCCGCAAAGTCGATGAGCTCGTCAAGCGGCACATAAACCACAAGGCCGCCTATGATCGCGGATGCCGACTCTTCCGGCACATCCGCCTCGTCCGCCGTGAGGCGCACGTCCGAAACGCCCGCAAGGCCCTTGATGTGCGCGGCGGCGTCCCCGCCCAGCGCGGCGCGGGCCGCCCCGCCCGTTTTCGGGTCGAGTTTGATGAGGATGGGCAGCTTGCGCGCCGGCGCCGCGTTTGCCTCGGCGCGGATATTGCGCACCGCCCGAATCACGTCCTTCGTCATCTCTATCTTTGCGGAAGCGGCGGCAAAATCCGCGTCGTCGGCAAAGCCCCGCGCCGTCGGCCAAACGTCGCATATCAGCTTGCCCGGTTTGCCGAGGTAGCCCCAGATTTCTTCCGTGATGAAGGGCATGAAAGGATGCAGCAGCCTGAGCAAGTCCGAAAGCACATACACGAGCACGGCGCGGCAGACAGCCTTCGCCTCTTCGTCTTCCCCGTAAAGCCGTGGCTTGACGAGCTCAATGTACCAATCGCAGTATTCGTCTCGAATCAAATCGTGTATCTTTTGCGTCGCGACCGAAAGCTCAAACTTTTCGAGGTTTTCCGTGGCCGCCGCCGCCACGCTTTCCGACTTTGCGAGCATCCATCGGTCCTCGTCGCGCAACTCCGCGCGGGGGACAGCGGACAGCGGCGGTATGGCGGCGGAATCGTCCCCGAGGTTCATGAGCGCAAAACGCGACGCGTTCCAGAGTTTGTTCGCGAAATTGCGCGTGGACTCCACGTTTTTCATGATGAAGCGCATATCGCTGCCGGCCGCGCTGCCATTGAGCAGGAAAAACCGCAGGGCATCCGCGCCGTAGGCCTCGATGACTTCGATCGGGTCGACGCCGTTGCCGAGGGATTTGCTCATCTTGCGCCCAAGCCCGTCGCGCACAAGGCCGTGCACAAACACGTACTCGAAGGGGGGCTCGCCAAGCGTTTCGATCGCGCTGAACACCATGCGGACGACCCAGAAAAAGATGATGTCGTAGCCCGTCACGAGCACGCTCGTCGGAAAGAAATACCGCAGGTCCGGCGTGTCCTCGGGCCAGCCGAGCGTCGAAAAAGGCCAGAGCCCGGATGAAAACCAGGTGTCCAAAACGTCCTCGTCCTGCCGCAGCGCGCCGCCCTCGCCGCCCCGCACGCCGCAGGCCGGGCAGGCATCCGGTCTTTCCCGCGCGACGGCAACCCCGCCGCAGGCGCCGCAGTACCAAGCCGGGATGCGGTGCCCCCACCAGAGCTGGCGGCTGATGCACCAGTCGCGGATTTCCTCGAGCCAGTGCAGGTAGGTTTTTTCAAAACGCGCGGGCACGTGCTTGAGATCGCCGCGCTTTGCCGCTTCTATCGCGGGCTTGGCAAGCGCCTCCATGCGCACAAACCACTGCTCGCTGACCATCGGCTCGACGACCGTCGCGCAGCGGTAGCAATGCCCTGTCGGAATGACGACGTCTTCCGTCTTCACAAGGAAACCCGCCTCGTCAAGCGCGGCGACCCATTGCTTGCGGCATTCAAAACGGTCAAGCCCCTCGTATACGCCGGCCTCCGCCGTCATCTTTGCGTCGAAGCCGATGCAGACGGGCTGGGGCAGGCCGTGCCGCTCGCCGACCTCAAAGTCGTTGGGGTCGTGCGCGGGCGTGATCTTGACCGCGCCCGTCCCTTTTTCCGGGTCTGGGTAGGAGTCCGCGATGATGGGGATCTCACGGCCTATGATGGGCAGAAATACGGTCTTGCCTACCATATCCGTGTAGCGCGCGTCATCCGGGCTGACGGCAATGCAGACATCCGCAAACATCGTCTCGGGCCGTGAAGTCGCAACCGTGACGCCTTCCCCGCCGTCCGCTGCGGGATAGCGGATATACCAATACTTTCCGTCCACGTCCTCATGCTCCACCTCGGCGTCCGAAAGCGAGGTCCCGCAGGCCGGGCACCAGTTGATGAGCCGGCTGCCCTTGTAGATGAGGCCCTTTTCGTACAAACGCACGAAAAACTCGACGACGGCTTTGTTGCAGCCCTCGTCCATCGTAAAGCGCTCGCGCCCCCAGTCGCAGGAGTTGCCGAGGCGGCGCTGCTGTTCGGTGATGCGCCCCCCGTAAATCTCCTTCCACTGCCAGACGCGTTTCAAAAACTCCTCGCGCCCAAGCTCGTCCTTGGTCTTGCCCTCGCTCGCAAAAATCTCGTCGGCGACCCGGACTTCCGTCGCGATGCTCGCGTGGTCCGTCCCGGGCAGCCAAAGCGCGGAATAGCCCTGCAGCCTGCGCCATCTCGTGAGCACGTCTTGCAGCGTCTCGTCGAGCGCGTGCCCCATATGGAGCTGCCCCGTGATGTTGGGCGGCGGCATGACAATCGTGAAAGGTTTTTTCGCGGGGTCTGTCAGCGCGCGGAAATCACCGTCCTTTTCCCAATTCTCATAGATGCGTTTTTCAAAACTCTTCGGATCGTAAGTTTTCGCAAGTTCTTTCATGCTTCCCTATTCTTCTTTTTCCACTTCCACGTATTTTTCGCCGAGCGTGACGCGCACGGCGCCAAGCCGCCCGGTATCGCGCTTGCCGAAACCGTAGCCGGCCTTTTCGGGCAGTATCCCGAGCCGAGGCTCGAATTTTGCGCCAAGCCCTTTTATTATACCAAACCCGGTCGGCGTAATCATTTCCGTTTTCACATCGCTCTCAATGATGATGGGAATGCCGGCGCCCTTTGCCATTTCCACGACGGCGGGCACGGGCACGGGGATGATCCCGTGCCGGCAGACGATGCTGCCGCTGCCGTCGTGCGGCGCCGAGCAGCAAAACTCCGAAACGCCCAAAAGATCGATGGCGATTGCGGTGCCGACGATATCGATAATGGAATCCATGGCGCCGACCTCGTGGAAGGCGACAAGCTCTTTGTCTGTTTTGTGGACTGCCGCTTCCGCATCGGCAATCGTTTCAAAAATCGCGAGCGCGTAGGCCTTGGCGCGCCCCGCGATCCCGCTTTCCGAAATCATCCGCTTGATGTCGCGGTGGCGCCGATGCGTATGCTCATGCGTGTGCGCCGGCGAACCCAAAAACTGATATTCGTGGACATGGTCGTCAAGCCCGGGCGCGTTCCGGTCTTCTTCCGCAAACTCAAACTCATGAACCAAATCGCCAAGCCCGCTTTCCGCGCCGCTTGTGCCGGACGCCGCTTCCGAAACGAGCACGTCTAAGTTGACCCCGTGAATGCCGTTGCGCTCAAAGGGCCGCGGCACAAGCCCGTACTCGCCGGGCACAAACTTGTCGAGCTCTTTTCTGATTGCCGTGATGTCCGCACCGAGGTCAATGAGCGCGCCGAGAACCATATCGCCGCTGATCCCGTCCGGTGCTTCAAAATACAAAATCTTATGGTTCGCCATCACACTATCCTTTCACAATCAAAGACGCGAGATAGCCCGCGCCGAACCCGTTGTCGATGTTGACGACGCTGACGCCGAGGCTGCAGCTATTGAGCATCGCAAGCAACGCCGCCAGGCCGCCCATCGAGGCGCCGTATCCGACCGATGTCGGCACCGCGATGACGGGCACGCCGACAAGGCCGCCGACGACGGACGCGAGCGCGCCCTCCATGCCCGCGACGGCGATGACGGCGTCCGCCTTTCGGATATCGTCCGCCTTGTCGAGCAGGCGGTGGATGCCGGCGACGCCGACATCGCGGTACCGTTCCGCCGCCACGCCGTAAAGCTCCGCCGTGACCGCCGCTTCTTCGGCGATGGGGATGTCGGCAGTGCCCGCGCAGACGACGGCCACCGTCCCCTTTTGCTCTTTTGGGGAAGGCTGGGCAGTGCCGCCTGCCCCGCTTTGGTACACAAGCAGTTTGGCTGTTTCGTAGTACGCCAGCCCCTCGGGCAAGGCCGCGCGCACGGCTTCGCAGTATTCCGCGCCGACCTTCGTCGCAATGACGAGCGAGGCGCTCTCCGAGAGCCGTTTCATGATGGCCGCGACCTGGCCGGGCGTTTTGCCAATCCCGAAAACCACCTCGCCCCGGCCCGTGCGAAGCGCCCGGTGGGTGTCAAGCTTCGCAAATCCCAAGTCGTCGTAGGGCAGTGTTTTGAGCCTTTCGGCGGCGGCGTCCGGCGTGAGTTTGCCGTCCGCGACGTCTTTCAGCAGGTTGCTTAGTATTTTCGGGTCCATCGCCACGCCCTCAATCTTCAGCGGCTGCGGCGCGTGCCGCAGCGTCTTCCGCCGCGTCGATCACGTGCGCGAGCAGGATCTGCGCCGTCACGCTGCCGACGCCGCCCGGCACCGGCGTCAACGCCGCAGGGCAGCCTTGTGCCGCCGCGTCCACGTCGCCAAAAAGCGCGCCGTCCGCGCCGACATGGATGCCGACATCGATCACGGCCTGCTTTTCCGACAGATATTCCCTGCCGATGCCGCCGCGCACGCCGCCTTCGCCATCTTCCGCCGTCATGCCGGCCGCGCAGACAAGGATGTCGGCGCCCGCGCAAATCTCCGGCAGGTTTTCCGTCCGGCTGTGCGCAACCGTGACCGTCGCGTCCTTTGCGAGCAGCAGCAGCGCGGCAGGTTTGCCGATCACGGTGCTGCGCCCGATGACCACAGCGCGTTTGCCCTCGATTGGCACCCCGTAATACCGCAGTATTTCCAAAACGGCCTCGGCGGTGCAGGGCAGGAAAAACCGCCCGCCCGCCGCCCCGCCGCCTGTCTTTTCGGGCAGGCTCTTGGCCTCGTACAGCCTCGCCATCGAAACGCCGGAAACGCCGTCGACGTCCTTGCGGGGCGAAATCGCGTCGGACGCCGCTTTTTCGTCCATGCCCTTGGGCAAGGGGCGGAAGAGCAGGATGCCATGGACTTCGCTGTCGCGGTTTGCCCTTTCGATCTCCGCAAGCAAAGCCCCCGTTTGCGCATCCGCATCGAGCGCCTTGACCGATACCGACACAGCGGCGGACGCGGCCGCAGAGAGTATACGCTTTTCATAAGCGAGGTCGTCGGCCTTTTCGCCGACCCGAATCACGCGCAGCAGCGGCGCCACGCCGCGCGAAAGCAGAAGCTCCGCGCGCGCCCTGTCCCGCTGCCTCATCTCGTCGGCGATCGGCTTCCCCGCTAATTTTTTTGTTTCGCGCATTTTTGTCCCTGCCATACCCTTGCTATTACATATCCCATCTATGATATCTATTCATTATTATTCCAATTTGTTTTTGACGGTTTCGTAGATTCGGTCGGCGAGCGGCAGGCTTGCTTCAAGCAAAGCGCTTCCCCTTTCGCCCGCCTCTCACGCAAATTTTTCATCTTTGATGAGCCGCACGTTGATGCGGACGTTGAGCCAAGCCGCCTGCATGGCGGCCTTTGAAAGCACGCCGCCGCCGGGCACCGGCATTTTTGACGAAAGCCGCAAGGCAAACTCATCTGCCGGCAGGCGGCTGAGCATCTTCGCCGCCGCCGCTTCGTTCACAAAACCCTGTGGCGGCGAACCGGGTTTATCCGTTTTCTTTCCTGTTGTGAAACCCATAATGACAGTATACCACGACCGTGGCCGTTATTATCAAAAGGGCCCGCCGCCAACCGCGTTTTCTTTGCCTATGCAACGCCGCTGTCCGCCTCGTCTTTGCCCACATCCTCGGCCCGCTTGCCCTTGCGCGCCTTGTAGAGCGCAAACAGCGCGAGGTGTACGGCAAACACGATAGCGGCGACGACCGTATATTTGTTGATCCATGCCACCGGCAGGCTCAGATCGTCGAGGACGAGCCAGACCACCAAGGTCAGGACGCCGACGATACAGGCCGGCGCTTTCAGTACCCGGCCGCGCTTCTGCCTCCTCTCCGCTTCTTCGCGTTCGTAGCCGTCAAGCTCGCCATCCTTTCTCCTGCGGCGAGCTTCGCCAATCACGAGCAAGATCGATATGATGGCGGCAATGGCCGCGAGGATCAGCGAGAGCAGGCTCCAGACCGCAGAACTCACGCGGTTTCCGAGCGGGATGTTGCCGTTCGCGAGATCGGCCAAGATATTGCCGGTCTGCGCCTCGAACTTCTCAACATCAACTTGGCTGAACCCTTCCTTGACCAAGGCGGGGACTTCCGGCCCCAAAGGTTCGTCTGCGGTTTCCGTCGGCGGCACAGGTGGCTCGTCCGGTTCCGGCGGCTCTATTGTCGCCCGGGGTTCCGGCAGATCGACGGGCGGTACAGGCGTCGGCGGCATAGGTGTCGGCGGTATAGGCGTCGGCGGCACGGGCAGGTCTATCTCCACATCCTCCGGAATGGCTTTCCACAGCGCCGTATACGCGCCCGCCGAGGCCGTCCGTGATGAAACGAAGCTGCCGGTCGTTCATATCGACGCACCTGCGCCACGTGATGCAGCGGGGGTCGATGCCGAGCGCGTTGCCTTGATAGATATGGTTGTCGAGCATGGCCGCAAGCAGGCTGTTTGCCGCCCCGACCGCGTGCATATCGCCCGTGAAATGCAGATTGACGTCTTCTCAGGCTTTGCGGCTTGCGCGATCTCGATATCGCTCCATCACCGAACCATCTCCCGCGCCACCGCTCTCATGATGTTCATAAAATCGACGGGTTTCGCGAGATGCTCGTTCATGCCGGAATCGATCGACGCGACCACGTCCTCTTCAAAGGCGTTCGCGGAAACCGCGATGATTGGCACACGCAAAGCATCGGTGCGGTCAAGCGCGCGGATGCGGCGCGTGGCTTCCCGCCCGTCCATATTGGGCATCATGATATCCATGAACACGAATGAATAATAGCCTTCCGGCGAAGCCTCAAACATCGAAACCGCCACGGCGCCATCCTCCGCTTCCTCGACAATCGCGCCGACTTCGCGCAAGACTTCCGCAAGGACAACGCGGTTGATCTCGATATCCTCGACGATCAAAACCCGCTTGCCCGACAGGTCCGGTATTTCCATCTCGGCCGCAGCCTCCTCCTCCGTCGGCCGGGGCAGGGCAATCGCAAAGGAAAACACCGAACCCTTGCCTTCCTCGCTTTCGACGGCGATCTCGCTGCCCATGAGCCTGACGATGCTCTGGCTGATTGCAAGCCCAAGCCCTGCGCCGCTGTTTTTCATCTCGCCCGTCGCGCCTTGCTCAAAAGCCTTGAAGAGCCGCCCCTTTTGCTCTTCCGAAATCCCTATGCCGTCGTCCGACACGGTGAACGCCAGCGAAACCGAATCCCTGCCGCCGCCCGAAAGCGCGACTTTGAAATCAACGTGCCCGCCCACCGGCGTGAACCTGATCGCGTTGCCGATGAGGTTGGTCAAAACAAGCTGGAGCTTGAGGCGGTCGCCTTTGACGTTTCCGCAGTTTTCCGCCCCGTTTTCCAAAGTAAAGCCGATCCGTTTTTCATCGCTTTTCGCCCGCATGCTGTTTGCGGTTTCAAAGACGACGCGGCCGGGGTCGAAAGCCTCGTCATCGAGCTTGAGCTGCCCGAATTCGATATTTGACGTCTCCAGGATGTCGTTGAGTATGCCAAGCAGGTGAATCGACGCGCCATCGATTTTGTCGAGATAGACGAGCATCTTTTCCTTTGAATCCGCGTTTTCCGCCACCCGCGCCATGCCGATGATGGCATTGAGCGGCGTACGGATCTCATGGCTCATGCTCGCGAGGAAGCGGCTCTTGACGGCTGCCGCCGTTTCTGCGGCAAGGGTCTTTTCCTCAAGCGCCTTTGTGCGCTGGCGCACCGTTTCCTCGAGGCCCGCGTTGGCCTCTTCAAGCGCCATGCCCTTCAGGAAATTTTGCGCGAAAAGGCGGTAGACGACGACCGAGATGAAAATCGCGCCAAATGTGATGATGATGAACGAGGAGCGGATGTCCGTCGTGGCAAACGCCTGAAGCTCCGATATGCCCTCCTTGTCCACGATGCCGCTCGCCAAATTCATCGCCACGATCGTATAGAGGAAGACGGCCACGATGCTGATGACGCTTTGCGGCGGCGGCAGGATCGGCAGCAAGCCGAGGATGAGGACGAGGATGAAGTAGCTGTTGAGCCCATTCCGCGTAAGGATGTTGAACGTATGGAAAAACAGCGTAATCACGACATAGGCGTAAAGCAGGCAATTCACGAGGAAAGCCTTCACGGCTCGGCTCCTGATCTTTCCCTTGCGCGCCAGCGCCAGCAGCACGGCCCAAACCGCGCCGACGGCCATCGAAATGAGCGACAGCGCGATGTAATAAAACAGCGGGAGCTGCATGCCCTCGCCGGTTTGCATCGGGATGGCCGCGTTGACGACTTGCAGCACGATCTGCATCACGATGATGTAGATCGACAAGCCGAGCATACGGCCTATATTTTGCGACAGGCGCTCGTCTTCAAAACGCCGCCTGTACGCCTCCGGAATCCTGGCATCAGAATCTTTTTTCATATTTCCCCCCATTCGACAATCGCGTTGAAAACCGACGCCCTGTCGCCCTTTCTCACCCCGCCAACGTATTCCTGCCCGCCGCCGAGCCTTTTGCGCCGAATCTCAAGGACGCTGCCCGGCCCGGTCTCGTTGACATAATGTACTTCAATCGCCTTCACTTCTCGGCCGCGATGCTCGCCAAACGAAAAACTGTCCATGATGTAATCAACATATTTCGCGTTGTTGGCATGGATGTTGTAATCGAGGTCGCTGTACTTGATTTCCTTTTCATAAATCACGTCCGCGTCCGCGATCGGTTTGAGGCGGGCGACGCCGCTGCCGAGCGCACGGTCTTTCTTCACTTCGACCCCCGCGTAGTCAAGAAATTTGTCCCGTTTGATTTCGCGCGTGCCGAGATTCATGATGACCCAAGTCGACCCCGCGCGTACGAGCGCGTTTCCGCCCGTATCGCGGATCGTGTAGTCGCGTTCATAAAGCGCGCGCGGCTCCTGCGGCCATGTTTCCACCGTGACGTCCTGCGCGAGCACGGGATAGCGGTCGATCTCGAGGCGCACACGCATGAGGATCCACGCCACATTCAGCTCTTCATGCAGCCGCTCGACAGAGGCGCCGAGGTTTGCCGCGTGCAGCGCCGCGATATCCTGAAAAAAACCGAACATGGCGGTCGGCTTGAGCCTCCTCGCAAAATCGGCGTCCGTATCCGTGACAGAGCGCCGCATCGTAAATAAAGGTACCGCTTCCGACATATGATTTTCCATCCCAAAACAACCCCGATAATTGACCCCTTATTCTATCACAATCCCCGCAGGGAAACGCTGATTAGCGTCTGCGCACGGAAAAGATGTCGATCGAAACCCATTTTTGGACCAGACCCATGATCCCCCGCGGCGCGAGCAGGATGATCGCGATTGCGATGATGCCGAGGATGACCATGCTGAAGCCCGGAAAGTTGTACAGAAACTGGCGGATCAGCACATAGATCACGGCGCCGATGATCGGCCCCTCGACGGTGCCGAGGCCGCCGATGACGACGATGAAAACCATCGAGACCGTCCAGCTGATCCCGAAAGCGTTTGAAGGCTGGATGAAAGCCTGCTGCAAATAGATCGCCGCGCCCGCGACGCCCGTGACGCAGGCGGAGATGACAAAGCATTTGAGCTTTGTGCGGTAGAGCTCAACGCCGCGCACCTCGGCCGCCGCCGAATTGTCGCGCATCGCCATGAGCGCGAGCCCGAGTTTTGACCGCAGGATGAAATAGACGACGGCAAGCGAACCGATCCCGACCGCAAATGCCACATAATAGATCTGTTTCGCGGACAGGTTGTACGTGACCGTGATGTTGTACCCCTGGGCGTAATGGACCCAAGCCCATGTCGAAAACCAAAGCGCGAGGCATTCTGACACGATCCATGTGCCGATCGTGAAGTAGACGCCCTGCATTTTGAAGATCGGGATCGAGATGACCAGCGCAAAGAGGACCGAGACGCCCGCCGCCACGGCAAAGGCCAGCGGGGCGGGCAGGCCGTATTTTTCCGAAACGATCGCGAGCGCGTAGCCGCCGATGCCGATGAAACTCTGCTGCCCGAGCGACACGAGGCCGGCATAGCCGCCGAGCAGGTTCCACATCTGCCCGAGCGCCATATAAAACAGCATGAGGATCATGACGTTGATCGCGTAATCGCCCGCGTACGCGGGCACCGTCAACAGGACGGCCATGACGGCGATCCAGATGAATTTCGCGTTTTTGCCGTGCGCGATTTTTCGTGCCAGCGAATTTTCGCTGTTCTCGCGGATGCCCTCTTTGAGGTTGTCTTTGATTTTGCTGAATACGGCGCCCATATCGCACCCCCTATTTCCTGGCCGCTTTGGACAGAAGCCCCTGCGGCCGGACTGCGAGAATGACAAGCAGCACGATGAACCCGATCAGCTGCTGGTATGTGGCCCCGATGAGGTTTGCGCCGACGAGCTGGGCGAGGCCCAAAATGATGCCGCCGACCAACGTGCCGAGGAGCGAACCCATGCCGCCGATCACGACGACGCCGAACGCGATGATCAGGTACTGCGTGCCCGTCGTCGGATAGAACGGGAACGTCATGCCCACGAGCATGCCGGCGATGGACGCGGTCACGACCGTCAGCATCATCGCAAAAATATACATATGCTTTGTATTGATGCCGAGCAGCTCGGACATCACGGTGTCGCTTGACGCGGCGCGGATCGCGCGCCCGAAAGAAGTCCTGTTCATCACAAGCGAAAGCGCGACGATGACGGCCACGGCGACGATGAAACTGACGGCATACATCATGGAAACGGATACGTGCGCCGTGCGGATCAGGTTTGTCGTGACAAGCGTGCTTGGGATGGTATGCGTATTGGCGCCGAAGACGAGAAACAGCGCGTTTGAAATGATGATCGACAGCCCGAATGTCACGAGCAGCGCGGGCTCCGCGCCTTTCGTGATGACCTTGTTGATGAGGAAATTTTGTATCGCGAAAGCGAAAGCCAGCATGATCGCAATCGTGAGCAGCAGGCCGATGATGGGGTTGCCCGTCAGGGACTGCGTGATGTGCATCGTCAGAAAAGTGCCGAGGATCATGATATCGCCGTGCGCGATGTTTGTGAGTTTCATGATGCCGAAGATGAGCGACATCCCGATCCCGATGATCGCGTACAGGCCGCCGAGCAGCACCCCCGTTACGATTGCCTGCGGCAATGTTTCAAGCATTCCATCCCTCCACCTTTTTCATTGAAAAAGCATCCCTGAAAATTCCCGTAAATTCCCGTCACGCAAATTGGTTGATTCCGAAATACGCGTCGCTGACGGCCTCGCGGGAGAGCCCGGACGATTTGCCTTCCATCACGACGCGGCCCTTGACCATGACATACGAATAGTCGGCATGGCGCAGGCTGCGCTTGATTTCCTGTTCGACGAGCAGGAACGTGATCCCCTCCGCGTTCAATTCCTTTACCTTCGCGTAGATATCGTGGATAATCACGGGCGCAAGGCCGAGCGAGATTTCGTCGCAGATAATCACCTTGGGGTTCATCATGATCGCGCGCGCGATCGAGAGCATCTGCCGCTGCCCGCCGGACAGAAACGAGGCAAGCTGCGCGGACTTTTCTTTCAGAACCGGGAACATATCGTAAACTTTTTCGAGCTGCCCCGCTTTCGCTTTTTTCGCGCCGGGCAGATACGCGCCCATCAGCAGGTTTTCCATGACGCTCATGTCCGCGAAAACGCGGCTGCCCTCGGGCGTCATCGCGAGGCCGAGCGAGGCGATCTTGCTCGTCCGCATTTTCGTGATGTCCCTGCCCTCAAAGCGTATCGCCCCGGCCGCAGGCGCGTGTACGCCCATGATGGTATTGAGCAGGGTGGATTTGCCGGCGCCGTTCGCGCCGATGATCGAAACGATTTTTCCGCTTTCGATATTCATGGAAACGTCGGCAAGCGCGCGGAGGTCCCCGTGCATGACATTCAGCCCGCTTATTTCAATTATATTATTCATCCTCTTCCGTCCCCAGGTATACCGCGTGCACTTCGGGCGAATCCATGACCATGCGCGGCGGGCCGCAAATCACATTGCGCCCCTCCGCGATGCACAGCGTGCGGTCCGTGCCTTCGAGCATCGTTTGGAGGACGTGTTCGATCCAGATGACCGTCACGCCTTTTTGCTTCGCGCCGCGGACGATTTCGAGGATATTCGCGATTTCGGATTCCGTCAGGCCGCCCGCCGCCTCGTCAATCAGGAGCAGGTCGGGCTTCGACGCGAGCGCGACGCCGATTTCGAGCCTTTTTCGGTCGAGCAGGCCGAGCGCGCCCGCGATCTCGCCACGCCGGCCCGCCATGCCGATATGCTCCAGTATTTCGTCCGCGCCCGCGCCCGCTTCCTTTTCCGAAAGCAGCCGCCCGTATACGCCGCCGACCATGATGTTTTCGTAGACGCTCATGCCTTCAAACGAACGGGGCACCTGGAAAGTGCGCCCGATGCCCATGCGCGTCCGCAGGGCGATCTTTGTTTTTGCGATATCCTTGCCTTTGTAAACAATGCGGCCTGAATCAGGTTTGAGGATTCCCGTCAACACATTCAGCAGCACCGTCTTGCCCGCGCCGTTGGGGCCGATGATGCCCAACACCTCGTTTTCAAAGACTTCAAAACTCAGGTCATTTAAGACCCGGTTGTGGCCGAACGCAATGGAAAGATTTTCTACTCTTAAAATCTCGTCCAAAACGCTACTTGCCGCTGTCATACCCCGGGATGTAGATCGGCTCGGCGAACTGCGTCACTTCGGGTACATGGCCTGCGGCGATGAGGACCTTTTTGTAACCCCATTTTTCGTCTTTGACCCACTGTCCAAACACGATTGGGCAGTAGCCGACATGGTTTTCGGCAAACACGATGTTGCCGTAGGTGGTTTCGAGATCGGTGGCGATGAGCGCCTGGCGGATCGCTTCGGGATCGAGGCTGCCGGCGCGCGACAGCGCGTCGTAGGCGACCTCAAAGAGCGTCCAGTCCCAGCCGAGCTCGAGGTCCGGCGAAGAGCTAATCGCCGCTTCGTACTCATCGGACAGCGTCTGCGCATCCTTGCCGTTCAGCGAATTGATCCATGGGAACTGCGGCGACCACTGCGTTTCGATGCAGAGCCCCTCGCCCTTGCCCTCGCCGAGCGCGTTGATCTCTGCGGCAAGATGCATGCCTTTGGAGAGCACCGCCGTCTTCGGCGTGTAGCCAAGCTGCTGGCACTGGTTCCAAACCGTGACGAGCTCGGGGTTGAGCAGGCTCGCGACGAGGATGTCGCAGTCTTCATTCTGGATCTGCGTCAAGACCTGCATATAGTCATTTGTGCCCTCGGGGAAACGTCCGGGGTCGACGATCGTATAGCCGCGCTCCGGCGCTTTGGCCTTCATGATTTCCGCCATGCCGACGCCGTCAACATTGGAGTCAAGCACGAGGCCGATCCTTTTGTTCGTGTCCATCTTGTCCCAGCCGTTGAAGTACTCGTCGATGAAGTAGTCGTAATTGAAGAACAAACCGAACGACCAATCATAGGGGCCGCCCTCGAGCCAGCTTGTGTCCGGCCCGTTCGCGAGGATCGCGGGGATCTTGTTGCGCTCGGCAACCGCCGAAACAGGGCTGGTCGTCGCGGGCGTCCACTCGCCGAAGAGCAGGTTGACCTTGTCGCTTGTCGCGAGCTTTGTCGCGACTTCCTGCGCCTTGGTCGGATCGCTTTCCGTGTCGCCCCAGACGATTTCGACTTTCATCTTTTGGCCGCCGATGTCGATGCCGCCCTTTTCGTCATTGATGACCTTGAGCGCTTCCTCGGCAATGTATTTTGCGCCGACCCCGCCGACGGAGTAGCTCGCCATCGGGCCTGTGAGCGGGAGCACATAGCCGATCTTGATTGTGTCGCCTGTGGCTGCGGCCGCAGGCGCGCCGCTGTCGCCGCCCTGCGCCGGCGCGTTTCCGCCGCCGCTGCTGCAGGCGCCAAGCGAAAGCGCCAGCGCGCAAACGAGCGCGAGCAATACGACCCAAGCTTTCTTTCCTTTGAACTTCATTTTTGCCTCCTCCTTGTTTTTCCCGTTACCGCCCAAAATGGGATAACGCAACCATACGACAGACTTATATCAAGCCTGCTGTAAAATGTCAATCCTCTCAAATCAGCAGATACCCAAATAAAAATCCATAGATGCCGTCGTCCTCCGCCAAAATCACCGGCTCGGTGAATTCGCGCCATTTTTCGGCGTACTCGGGATGTTCGGCGCTGAAGTCCCCGTATGTTTCGTAAACAAGCTTTTCGTTTGCCATGGTATTTTCCCCTTTCCCTGCCATAGGAAGCGTTCAGGAAGCGCGTGCTTCCTTAATAAACCGCGTTTTCGTGGACGTAATCGATGACCGCCGCCAATTTGCCGATGTCGATGCTGTGGATATCGATGACGTGGCGGCCAAACGCAAAGTAGAAACGCCCGCCCGGCATACCGATCTCGAGCAGCCGTTTTGCCTCGTCGATACAGTCCTCTTTTGAGCGCGTGAGCGTGTGCGTCGGGTCGAAAAAGCCGCCGATGATTTGCTTTTTGCCAACGACCTCCTTGATCTTTTTCACGTCCCCGTCCTCAAATTTGATGATCTGGTTTTCCGGGAAGCTCGCAAGATAGTCCGAATAGCGCGTCCAGTCCTGCTCCGCGAACAGGAAAGAGGACATGCCGGCCTCGTGTATCTCTTGCACGAGCGCGTTGAAGGTCGGCCAATAAAACCGCTCGAAATCCGCAGGGCGCAGATAGGGCGCCAAGTGCAGCGGCATGAATACGGTGGCGCCGGGCGCGGGGTTCCTCGGGATCGCCTGCCTGCGCATGAGCGGCAGCGAGGCATTCACGGCCTTTTCGACCTTGCCTGGGTTGCGGCGCACATCGATCGTGATATTTTTGAAACCGCGCAATTGGTCGGAAAGAAAATCGAACGGAGCTTCGCAAAACAGCCCGACGAAAAACCCGGGCGCGTAGTCAAACTCCTCGCTCGCCTGCATCTGAAAGCCGACTTCCTCGCCGGCCGTTTGCTGATAGCGCTGGTAGGCTTTCGCAAGGCTGAGCCCTGCGCCGGGGTTTGCGGGATCGAGCTTGGGATAGAGCCTCGGCAGGACTTTTTTCACGATCGTGCCGAAAGCGTCGTCGATGTATTCGTCAAAGTCTTCCTCATAGAGCGACGTGACCTCGGGGTGCTGCATCGCGCCCGTCGAGCTCATGACCCAATTGCGCGCGCCGAGCGGCGCGTAAACTTCCGGCCAGCGCACGTTTTCTATCGGATAGGCATCGGAATAAAAAGTCTCGCAAACCGAGCGATAGGCTTTCTGCTTCACCGCCGGGTCGAAATGCGCTTTGACAAGGTCGACGCCCGCCAACCCGCAGGCGGCTTCCGGCGTGAATGTCAACTGCATGAACACGCGCTTTGGAACGCGCCCGGCAAGCAAATCCCCGCGAAGTTTCATCTTTTCTTCGGACATGGCTTCTCCCTTCCCTCAAATCCTGCATACAGACGGTATACTGTATTTTACACCCTCCCGCCCCGTATGCAATGAGAAAGTGTTTTGAGATTTGCGGCGTTTTGGCCCGTTTTGTAACAATTCAGACACTTGCCGGAATGCCGTCATTGCGAGGGAGCGTAGCGACTGCGGCAATCCATGAACCACTGGATTGCTTCGCTTCGCTCGCAATGACAGTCCTACCTCCGCTCACTTCGTTCGCTTCGCTGTCCGTTTTTCCATTACCCGCTAAAGCGGGTGGAAAAAAGGCATCCCGATTCGCCTTGCGAATCGTTGGAAGGACGGCTGTCAGGAGTGCAGCGCTTTAGCGCGTTGCGGACGTATCCCGGTCGCTTGCGACCGTTTGAACACCAAACCCGGTTTTCGAAGCAAATCGCAGGTAGGTGTCATTCGAGAATCACAGCGGCTTCGCCGCGTGGTGCTTCACCGCTGGAATGTCCCATTCGAGGACGACAGCGCGTGGTCGTCTACCGTGGCACTCTACGGTTGACGGTTAGTGTCTGAACTGTTACCCCGTTTTGGCATTATTGTGATTTTGCACAAAGGCCGGGAATTTTACGGGGAAATCATTTCAAAAAAGTGCGGCGGTGGATCGGCGTCATGCCCAGTTTGCGCAATCCCGCGTAATGCGCTTCGGTGCCGTAGCCTTTGTTGGACGGAAACCCGTAACCCGGATAGATGCTGTCAAATTCGGCCATGATGCGGTCGCGCGTCACCTTTGCCACAATGGAGGCTGCCGCGACCGAAACGCTTTTTTCGTCGCCTTTGATGATGGCCGTGCCCGGGATGCCGGCCTCGGGCAGCTTGACGGCGTCGACGAGCAGATGCCCGATCTTTGCTTCCGCGCCGCCCCCGCCTGCGGGCGCTTTTGCGGCGAGCATCGCCGCCGCGCCTGTGATTGCGACGAGCATCGCCTCTTTTGTCGCGTTCAAAATATTCACCTCGTCGATGCGCTCGTTTCCGACGAGGCCGATGCCGTAGGCGAGCGCCCGCCCGACAATCAAGCCGTAAAGCTCCTTGCGCTTTTTTTCGCTGAGCTTTTTTGAGTCGTTGACGCCAATGACATCAAAGCCCTGCGGCAATACGACGCAGGCGGCGCAGACGGGGCCGGCGAGCGGGCCGCGCCCGACCTCGTCGATGCCCGCGGCATACGGGACGCCGCTTTCCCAGAGCGCCCGCTCATAGGAGAGCATATCCTCGAGTTTTTGCTTCAGGTATTCTTCGCGCTCCGCTTTCTTCACTTGCCCGGTGCCCCTGTCATTTCTATCGAGGGCCCCGCGCCCGGGCTCGGCGGCAGCTCAAGCGTGACGCGGCCGAGCTTGCCCGCGCGAAATTCGTCGAGCACCGCGCGCGCCGCGCGCTCATAGTCGATGCGCTTGCCCGGCAGGATAAAGCCGCGCCCCAGCGCGATGGCCTCCATGGCGGCAAGCGCGTCGTCTTCCGTTTCGCCTTCATCGCCTGTTTGGCCGCCGGCTGCACGGGCGCCCCCCCCCATCCCCCCGTAGCGCGCTTCGAGCAGCCCCGGATGCCGGCGCAAAAGCACGCGGATGAGCTCGAGCCCGAGCGTGGGCACGTCCATGATCTCATCGCGGATCGAGCCGCAAAACGCGAGGTTGAGCCCGACCTGCGGGTCTTCAAACTTGGGCCAGAGGATGCCCGGCGTGTCGAGCAATTGCATCCCGTTTTCGAGCGTCAGCCATTGCTTGCCGCGTGTGACGCCGGGCCTGTCGCCGACCTGGGCGGCCCTGCGGCCCGTCAGCCTGTTGATGAGCGACGACTTGCCGGAATTGGGGATGCCGACGATCATGAGGCGCAGCGGAATCTGCGCCCGTGCCGTGCCGGACGCCGCCTTGTCCGCCGCGACGCGTTCGAGCCTGCCCATGAATTGGCTGGCGCCCTGCCCGCTCATGGCGTTCAGCGCGAGCGCGGCGCGCAGCCGCCCGTTGCCCCGGAAGTGCCCAAGCCAAGCTTTTGTAGCATCCTCGTCCGCCAAATCGCTTTTGTTCAAAACCAAGACACGGGGCTTGCCTGCGGTCAAATCGTCTATGATCGGGTTGCGGCTTGATGCCGGTATGCGCGCGTCGCAAACCTCGGCCACGACATCAACGAGTTTGAGATGCGCCTCAATCAGCTCGCGCGTCTTCTTCATATGCCCGGGATACCAGTTGATCGTTTTCATACCGTCCATTGTAACATAAGGAAGCGCTTCCATAACAAAGCGCGGGGCATCCCGGCAGAAAATTGGCGATACGGTTCAGGCTGTGTGGAAACGCTGCTGCCATTGCGAGCGAAGCGAAGCAATCCATTTTGGATTATTAGAATTGCAATGCTCATGGATTGCTTCGCTTTGCTCGCAATGACGGGCTTTCCACACAGTCTGCCGCTTTATTTGCCCAACAGCCACTTGATCGCGTTGATTTGCCGGATCCCGTCAAAATTGCGCTCTTCCGGGTCAAGGGCCAGCAAATATTTCGGGCTGTCGTCTATGCCGCGCAGCGACGACAGCTCGCGCTCAAGCGTTCGCGTTTTATATTGCCGTCCATTTACAATCCTTTC
>JAITMX010000043.1 GCA_031290775.1 Eubacteriales Family XIII. Incertae Sedis bacterium | reverse complement strand
TCTTTGCCGACGACCTCGCCCAGCCACTTCTTGATTTTGGGGTCGTTGACGTTGTCGTTATACACCCAGCCCTCGTTGCCGGTGTTGTACGGCGGGTCTATGTAGATGCACTTGACCTTGCCCTCGTACTGCGGGAGCAGGGCTTTGAGCGCATCCAAATTGTCGCCGTGGATAATCATGTTGCCGGAATCGGGCGCACCGTGGGTACAGCGAGGCTCAAGCGCCCGAAACGGCACTTGCTGGTGGTGGTTGATGACCTTGTCCTTGCCAATCCAGTTTAGCGTGGGCATAAGCTCACCTCTTTTTTAATTCAAATTCCCCATGGCTATCGGTATACCAGAATGTTCTGCAAAAAGCAACATTGCGCATGCACTGCCCCGGCTACAGCGCCACCTCTGGTTACTGTTCACACCCTAACCGTCAGGGAGTGTCATTGCGAGCGAAGCGAAGCAATCCAGTGGATAATGGATTGCCGCGGTTGCTGCGCTCCCTCGCAATGACGGGCAATTGGCTTGCAATAGCATGGTGTCTGAGCAGTTACCACCTCTGTCATTCCCGCGAATGCGGGAATCCAGTGGCACAGCTAATCTCTGGATTCCCGGGATTGCCCTGCGGGCGCCGCTGCTGTCCGTTTTTCCATTACACGCTAAAGCGTGTGGAAAAAAGGCAACTCGGGAATGACAGGGGTTTGCAGTAATTCGACTATAGCAGCGGCTCTGTATCCCATATTGCATCCTGCCGACTGACGGATGGACTCAGTCGCGCTCTTTGGATTTGATGCGCGCGGATTTGCCCGTGCGCTGCCTCATGTAATTGAGCTTGGCCCTGCGCACATCGCCGTGCTTGGTGACTTCGATCTTGTCGATCTTTGGCGAGTTGACCGGGAATGTTTTTTCGACGCCGACGCCCGACGCGATCCTGCGCACCGTAAACGTCTCGCTCACGCCGCCGCCCTGCCTCTTGAGCACGAAGCCCTCAAAGATCTGAATCCTTTCGCGCACGCCTTCCTTGATTTTGATGTGGACTTTCAGCGTGTCGCCCACGGCAAACGCCGGGATGTCCTCGCGCAAATAATCCTGTGTGATGTCTCTCAATACGTCCATTTTGCTTCCTCCGCTGCCGCGCCGGCGCACGGCCCGTCCCGAACGTTCTCGGCCCCATCCGCCTTGTGCGGCGGCCGGTGGACCGTTCATGATAACGCTGAATATGATACCAAGCAAGGCACACGCTTGTCAATTGGTATATTATTCCATCACTTCGCCGCACGGCGCGACATTTCGCATCGTCATTGGACTTTTATGCTTGGTTTGCGGAGGTGACACGAATACACTGCAATATTGAACGATATGCTTTAGTGCCGACAAATCACGATCGCTATGCGTCATAAATCACCACTTCCTCGCGCAATACATTTTGGCGAACATCATCATACATAGAATCCGCGACCACAACATCGACGGGGACTTTGAGCTTTTCTTCGAGCGCCAACTCAAAGCCCGCCAATTTGAAAAGCCCGCGCAAAGTACCGCAGTCGATGATATGAAAATCAAGATCGCTTTTTACGTTCGCTTCGCCGCGGGCATACGATCCGAATACAGAAAGTTTTTTGATTCCATACGCCTGCGCAATAGGAGCTACAATATTCGATATTTCGTTAATGCTGTAAATCCGAGTTCGCATTTCATTCATCCTCTGCCATTATTTTAATCCGATTAACATCGGTTTACAAGCAGAGCGTGTCACGGTGTGCGTGTCACGGAGAACGCAATCACAACACAATAAGGCGTCGTTATTTATGGATAGCGGCGTCACCACGCGTGGCGCGTCACGCGGTGAGCAGCTCGAAAAGATTGATGGATTTGAGCTCGCCCTCGAGCATGCTTTGCAGTGCGGCCAGACGCTGGTTGACCGCGCAAGGCTCGTCCTTGCTTTTGTGCGCTTCACAGCGGTACCCGGGCAGCACGCAGGGGCTGACGTCCGTCGGGTTTTCCATGACCTGAGTCAAATCGAAAAGCGTGGTTTTGCCGAAGCCATCAGCCAAAATATAGCCGCCTTGCTTCCCGCGCTTGATCGTGACATAGTCTGCCTTTGCCAGTTTTTTCAAGATCTTGTAGCCAAACTGTTCCGGCACGGCCTCTTCTGCGCAAATCGCCCTCAACGTCTTTTTCCTGCCGTCCGAAAGCGCGCGGAGCGCACGAAGCGCATAATCGGTCTCTCTTGTAATAAGCATTTTCCAAACCCATCCTTCATCAACATTTCTATAGTCTTGATAGCATAACCAATATACAATACTGGACAAAATTTGTAAAGTTATATATTTTTTGTTCTTGCAATATTGCTATATAATAGAATAATAAAAATTGATATGCCCGGCCGGCATGAAAACGAAAGGGGCTTCAACATGAAACGAATCGGGGTACTTACAAGCGGCGGCGACGCGCCGGGAATGAACGCGTGCGTGCGCGCGGTTGTGCGCATGGGCGCATATAAGGGGTTTGAGGTCTTTGGGATTGAGCGCGGCTACGACGGGCTCATCGCGGGCGACATCAAACAGCTTGGCCCGCGGGACGTCAGCGGCACGATCCAGCGGGGCGGCACATTTTTGCGGACGGCGCGCAGCGAGGCGTTTCAGACAAAAGACGGTTTTCGGCGCGCGGTCGACATGCTTGAAAATTTCAAAATCGAGGGGCTCGTCGTGATCGGCGGCAACGGCTCGCTGACAGGCGCCCTCGGCCTGAAAAAAGCGGGCGTCAAGGTCGTCGGCCTGCCGGGCACCATCGACAACGATCTGGCTTACACGGATTATACGATCGGCTTCGACACGGCTGTCAACACGGCGCTTTACGCGATCAGCAATGTCCGCGACACGTCGGCGGCGCACGAGCGCGTGACAATCATCGAAGTAATGGGCCGGGAATGCGGCGACATCGCGGTTTACTCAGGGCTGACAGGCGGCGCCGAGATCATCCTCGTGCCGGAAGAGCCCGTTGACCTCGGCGAAATCTGCCGCACGCTCATCGAGTCGCGCAACAAGGGGAAGGCGTCGAGCATTATCGTAAAAGCAGAGGGGGTGGATATCGATTCCAACACCCTCGACGACGAGATCACAAAACGCACGGGGCTCGACGTCAAGGTCGCCATCCTCGGCTACATCCAGCGCGGCGGCACGCCGACGGCGAGCGACCGGATGCTGGCAAGCATCCTCGGCGCAAAAGCGGTCGAGCTTTTGGATGAGGGCATTTCCGGCGTAGCGGTGGGCACGGTGGGCGGCGATGTCGTGTGGCCGGAGCTCGGCAAGGCGCTCAAGATGAAAAAGAAAACCGTCGCGCCGCTCTTTGATCTGGCGAAAATCCTCGCGCTTTGACTCAGGAAGCGAACGCAAGACGGGCCGCATACACGCCCGCCGCGCGGCCTCT
>JAITMX010000033.1 GCA_031290775.1 Eubacteriales Family XIII. Incertae Sedis bacterium | reverse complement strand
TGCGGGTTCGCGCCGGCGACGAGCGTCGCCCTGCCGTAGGATGACGGACCCATCTGCACGGCTTTGCCTGTGCACCACGGCTGCTTGACGGCCCAATCGATGATGTCCTGCATATCCTGAGGGTTGTGGTTCGTTTCGTCCCCGAGCTTCACGCCCTCCGAATTGCCGACGCCCCTCGGCTCGCCGATGATATGAACCCATCCCCGCGGAACCGTGTAGGTGAAGTCGCCGCCCTCGAGGCTCCCGTTCCAGAACGGGGTGATGAAATAGTCCTGCGGGTAATCGGCAAACCATTCTATGCAGTCCTGGCCGTCTTTGCCCCACTCGCCGATACAGAGAACGACGGGAAACTTCTCGCCTTCCGCGTCTGCGGGACGATATACGTCAACTACCAAATTGAGTCCTTCACGCATGGCGACCTTGACATCCTTGTCCACCATCCATTTGTATGTCGGCTGCGTTTCCTCGCCCTTGATGACCTGCGGGTATCCGTCATAATAGACGCCTGTCAATTCCTTGCTGCCGTACGGAATCTTCGTCGGCTCCGGGTCATAGCCCGGCAGGAGATTCCACTGGTCGTCCGAATGGAATTCGGTAACGCGCGGATTGCCGGCGTTGAGATTTGGCTTGGCTTTTTTCATGGCAATGCTCCTTTTCTCTTCTCTCAGATTTTGATATGCGATGTCCGCACAATAGATATAGGTGTTGAATAGATGATATAATTCAAAAATCGCATTTGCAAGCAAAAAAAGGATGCGATTTTGTCAACCAAAACATAACACTCTACGATTGGAATTTTGCAAACAGCGTCCGGACGTCGCTTTCCGCCTCAAGCGATTTCAAGGAGCGGAAAATATCGTCGGCGCGCTCGGACAGCCACGGCCTGTCCGCAAATTCCATGCATTCATAGAAGCGCTGTTTGTGCTCCTCTTCCGTCATCGGGTACTCGGGTGTGCCCGGCGGGACATCGATGGAACCCTTGAGCGCACGGCCGTCTTTGAGCGTGATGACAAGGTCGGATGAATAGTGGCCGCGCGTATGCGCAATGGACTCATCGGTCACGACGACGACCTTCTCCTTGAGGAAGCCCAAAACGCCGGGGTCGCGGATCTCGTCCGGCTCAAAGTGCACAAGCCTTACTGGCGGCCTGACCAACGCGTTCGCGATGCAGTACGCCGTGCTGAACTGTGCGTCCACCTTCGGGTTTTTGCCGAGCTTGAACTCCCCGACGAGCTTGTAGGTGAACGGCGGGATCAAAATCTCCACCTTTTCGACATCATCGGCCGCAAAGCCGTGCTCCCCTATCATATCCAACGCGAGCTGGGTCGTGCCCTGCGTGAGCCCGCAGCTTGGGTATTTTTTGAAATTGAGCCTTGGGCCGTTCCATATCTTTCCGAAACCCGTTACCGTTTTTTCCGTATCTTTCTTGCCCCTTCCATAAAGGTAGAAGTACCCATAGACGCCGTCCAGGAAGTTTTCCGGCCCCGTAATGCCGAGCTGCGCGAGGCGGGCGCACTCGATGCCTGTTTCCGAGCACCAGCCCTCAATGACGCGAACCGCCAGCGCGCCGTCCGCGTGGCTTTGGAAACTGCCGCCGCACCGGTTGAACGCCAGCGCCAGCGCGTTCATGATCTGGTCTTCATCGAGCTTGAGCAGCCACGAAGCCGCCGCTGTTGCCGCAAAACCCGCCACGATGCCCGTCGGGTCAAACCCGTCGTACTCGTATTCTTCCAGATTCAGGCGGAGCCCAACCTCGGTGCCGACCGCGATTGCCGTAATCAAGTCCTTGCCGCTGCAGCCGCCGATGAGCTCTGCTGCCGCAAGCGAAGCCGGGATGCAGGAAGCGCCGATATGCGGCCCCGGCGCGATATGGTCGCAAATATCCCAAGCGCGCGCCATCGCGGAATTCACAAACGCCGCCGTATGCGCCGGCACCTTTCCGCCATGGATCAAAATCGTGGCTTCCCCTTTTCCGCCAAGCTCCTTGGAAAGGCCCGCGATCGCCTCAATGCCGTCCGCGCGGTTGCCTGCCATAGAGGCCGCATAAATGGCAACTACTTGCCTTTTGACCCCTTCTATGACATCGCCGGGCAGGTCTTCATAGCGCGTTTCATGTACAAACTTTGCGAACTGCTGTTCTTTCTTCATGATGCCGGTTCCCTTCCTGTGGAGATCATGCTTTTATGTTGTAGACGGTTTCACCCGAGTACTCCGGGCTCATCACGACGCTGAAATGGAATATCGGGCGATCCACTTTCAGGAGGCGGAGCGGGTTGTGCTTCATGCCGCCCGGGACAAAAATCAGCGAGGAGCTTTCAATGCGGTTTGTTTCCCCATCGAGGTCCAGCTCAATCACCGCGCCGAGATTGTACGGGTCTTCGGGGTCTGACCCGAAAAACCCGATCAGCTCGTCATATTCATGCACATGCTCCGGAAACAGGGGGTCGCGGGGCTGCGCCTTTTTCCACCATGCCGTATTCATCTGAAACGCGCCGGGCACCTCATTGTCGTCTATCCAAAGGATTCGCTTGGCAAATTTGCTGTACATTTCCTTGATATCGTCCCCGATGATCGCAGGCTCATTGAGCTTCCGGACGATATACTTCGCGGTCTTTTTTTCATCATTGGATGTCGTCATAGCCATCTCCCGTGCATTTGCACACTATTTTCAAAACTCGATTCCCGTCCGCGCCATAACCCCGCGGTCATATGGGTGTTTGACCTTTAGCATCTCCGTGATATAGTCGGCCTTTTCCATCAGCCAGCCCGGCGCTATGCGGCCCGTGACCACTAGCTCTGTCCCCGCCGGCTGCTTTTCCGCAAACGCCCGGAGCGCATCTTCTTCAAGCATGCCGACGCCAACCGCGTCGAGCGCTTCATCAAGCACAATCACCCCGGCGGGCGAGGCGCTTCCCGTGGCGTCGCTTTCAAATGGCGCGGCCGCGCGCGCCTCCTCAAGCAAACGCGCCTGCGCCGCGCGGCACTGCTCTTTTTCCGCATCGTCCATCGTCCAGACAAAACCGAGGTTTTGCTTCATGCGGATGACGGGGATGCCGAGCGCCGCGAGCGAAGAGACCTCGCCGGTTTCGCTGCCTTTCAGAAACTGCACGAACACGACGCGCTTGCCGCTGCCCGCAGCCCGCACCGCGAGGCCGACAGCCGCCGTCGTCTTGCCTTTGCCATCCCCGACATAAAGGTGGATCAACGTCAGGAAACCCCCAAATCTTCCTTGAGATACGCAACAGCGTCTTTTGCCGAGACGGTGTTCGTGAATACCCGGTTGAAACCCATTTCATGATAGCGCCGCTCGACCTCGTCCCAGTTGTGCTCAAGCTCCATCGAAGGCGCCACCGAGCCGCCCGCGTAGAGGATGATATCGTCCAGTCCGGCTTCGATGCACTTGTCGCGCAACCCCTCGCAATCGATGAGCCCCATGCCGTAGGACGAGGACACCAAGATCGCGTCCGCGTTGATCTCAACGGCCGCGTTGATGAAGTCCTGCTGCGGCACGATTGCGCCGAGAAAGGCAACCGTAAAGCCCGCGTTGCGGAAAGTATGCATGAGGACCCAGCCGCCTATTATGTGCGCATCGTCCCCGATGGTCCCGATGACGACGCTCATATTCGGTTTTTTCTCTTTCATTGCCACGTCCCCCTTATTCCTTGCCAACCTGCGGCCGGCATTCGACCGCGCAAATTTCGCCATAAATCATGCTGAAACGCCTCCTTGTTTACACTTGAACCAACGGCAAGCGTGAAGCGTATTGCAGGTCTGCGACCACCATGTCGAAATCGAGCGGGCGCCCTTCCCTCTTCGCACGGCCCTTGAGCTTCTCCTGATGGTATTCCTGTACTTCTTTTGGCAGCGGCATATCGCCGATATCGTAATAACGCATCGCGTTTTCGGCGTCGCGCATGAGCAGCACATTGCCCCTGTTGTACTTCCATGGCGTAATCATGGTTTGCACCCAGCCGGCGTCAACGCCGAGGCAAAGCCCGAGCGCGATATCCCCGTCGCCCGCCTCGAGGCATTTTTCCATCATAGTCCGCACTTCAAGCTCGAGGATATGCTCTTCTTCTTTCACCTCGGCGCCGATCGGCAGGCGCAAGCCCGCCACCAGCGTTTCGATCTGCCGCGCGATGCGCACCGACGCGCCCATGCCCTCTTTCGACGGCGTGGCAAAAGCCTCGTCCTGGCATTTGAGCACCAGCGCCGTGCTGCCGCCCAGAATGCCGATCGAGACCGCGTAGCTCATCATCGCGCTGCACTCTTCGAGCCGGGGCGGGAAAGCGCCCTGGAACATATTGTTGTTTTGGATGAAAAGCACGTCGCCGTACCCAAAACGCTTGCAGTATTCTTCGCACAGCCGCTTGGTCACGCGCATCATGGCGGCGTCCTGCACCAAATTCATATTGATTCCAAATTCAAGATAAATCTGTTTGAGCCCCTGTTCCGCGCCCAAAAGGGCCTGTGCGACCATGATAAACGATTTGAAGCCGCAGCTGTCATACCCCGTGAGGTTGCAGGCGATATGCGGGCTCTGCGGGACGCCGCGCTCGTGGTAGATGGCGGCGAGCCTCGATTCGTATTGGTTGATGCGTATTTCCTCATCGAGGCGGATGTTTTTGCAATGCGCCATGCATTCGGTGACAGAGCGGCAGTTGCAGGCGTTCCAGCCTGCGGCAAGCGCGGTTTCGGACGCGAGCCGCCCGTCCTCGTCAGTCGAGTTGAGCGACATGGGGGACTTGATGGCCCGCTTGATGCGCCGCGCCTCCTCCACGCCGTGGTTTACGATCGGCCAGCCGTTGAGCATGGTCGAGCCTTCCTTCCGGCTGCGCTCAATGCCGTCGCTCGCCATCTTGTAGTTGTTTTTGCGCGTATAGGAGTCGGAAAAGATATTCCACAGCCCGTCCGGGACCAAGGGCGATTCGGATTCCACGTAGCCCATGCCGTCCAGCATGAACTCCGTGAGCGCCTGGCCGAACTGCGGCTGGAACAGGTGGGATCCGCGCTCATAGGCCTCCCGCACCCGGATGGCGTAATTGCGCCCCAGCCCGACGGAAAGCTCGTGCGCCGCCGCGATGTTTTCGTCCAGGTTTTCGATATCGCGGCTTGTCTCCCATTGCGGCAACACCTCCTCCTTGCGGATCCGGAAAAACTCCTCGTCAGTCAAACGTTTGTTTCTGATGGCATATTCAGTCATACTGCGCTCCCTTCAACTGCCGCTGCAACATATACATACATTAATAACAAAACATCTGTGGCTTGTAACTTAGTAAAAACTTTTCCGCCATAACGATTGTATTATAACGGAATCGCATCAGGCCTCACCCGAAATGTCTACGGGCTTCAGATGCTTTTTCGCAATCCGAAGCGCCGCCTCGGGATACTCCTGCGACAGAAGCCCGATCGCGTACAGGATATATTCGCTGTCCACCCACGCATTCGGCGTGCGCGGCCTCAGGCTCCATGGTGCGTCCTCGCTGAACACGGCCGACGCCAGCACCGCTTCCGGCATCTTCCCGTACTTGAAGACCCCCCCGGTGCCGATGACATTTCGGACGTCAAGCAGGTTTTTGCCGTATTGTATGAAGACTTCGCCGATTGCCGTGAATTCCGGCTTCAGATACCCTGCGTGGCGCTGCGTCGCAATGCCGACGGACGTTTTGGCCAGCGCGATGTCCAAAAGCGCTTCGCCTTCATTTTGCGGCACATGCCCCACATGCTCGCCGACCAGCCGCGTATAGGCGTCCGGATCCGCAGCTTCCGCCGGAAAGGCGGGGTCGAGGCTGTGTACGCATTCCGACAGGCAGCCCGCGCCCGCAATCTCAAAGATGGTGCGCGCGTTGTAGCGGATACCCATATCCCCTTCCACCGTTCTGGAAACCCTTGACTCGGGCAAGCCCTTTACCACGGTCTGCGGCGTGACGCCCTTGATGTCTTCCACGGAATGGATGTTTGTGGTCGCGCCGCCGACCTCCACGACCAAAAGGCTGCCGATGCCGGGCTCGCTTCCGGCGCCGTCCGCCAAAAGGGCCGCCGCCCAAAGCGAAGCCATCGGCGTGGGGATGATATCCCTTTGGACAAAAGATTTTGCCTTGCCGAGGCCCTTGGCTTTGACGATGTGGTCGATGAAAATATCACGTATCAGCGCTTGCGCCGGCTCCACTTCAACGCGGTCTATCGCGGGAAGCACATTTTTTGCCGTATAGACGCGTTTTCCGCCCGTTTCCAAAATATCCTTGGCCTTGTGCGTGGCCGCGCGGTTTCCGCATACGAGGATCGGGCAGGCGATGGCCGAGTCAGCCAGCATTTCGGCATTATGCTCGATGACATTTTTGTTGCCGCCGTCGGTCCCGCCGCAAAGCAATACGATATCGCAGCGGTGGGCCTCGATTTCCCCCACGATTTCCTTGTCGATCTCATAGCCGTACGCGCACAGGATTTTTGCGCCGGCGCCCAAGGCCGCCCGCTGCGCCGCCTTTAAGGTGAGCTCCGGCACGAGACCGACCGCCGCGATTTTCAATCCCCCCGCGGCGCTGCTGCACGCATACCGCCGGATGACGTCTTCCGGCCGGAAATCGCAGGCCTCCGCCAGGTTTTCCAGTGCTTTGGCAAGGCCGTCCGTGATATCCGTTTCAATCGTCGTCGGCGACTGCGCCCTTCCGAGCAGGGCCTCGCTTTCCAAATCCATGGCAGCCACCTTCGTATAGGTGCTGCCGAAATCTATCATCAGGCAGACTTGCATACACGCGCTCTCCAAAAAAAACCGAATATCTTTTTCATCGCCTCGAAATTCTCCCGCAAAATTCTTTAGCTATTCTTGCCTATGGACGATTATTGCCATTGCAACAAAGGGCCGCTATCCTGAAAGATGCAATGTTATTACACTATAACAAATATCAAGTTGCAATAAACATTGCAATTCCTGTTTGGATATAACATATATGTTATCCTGTGCGTTATTGCCGGGGACAAGCCATACGGCCGGCGCTGGATTGCCGCGTCGCTGCGCTCCTCGCAATGACGGTTGTTGGCGAAGCGAAACAATCCACTGTCATTGCGAGCGAAGCGAAGCAATCCAGTGTCATTGCGAGCGAAGCGAAGCAATCCAGTGTCATTGCGAGCGAAGCGAAGCAATCCAGTGGTTCATGGATTGCCGCGTCGCTGCGCTCCCCGCAATGACAGCCCGGCAGCGCTTCCTGCGGCTACCCGATCAAGCCGGCGCCGACGAAGATGGGCGCAAATACGACCGCCACGATCGTCATGAGCTTGATGAGGATGTTGAGCGAAGGCCCGGACGTATCCTTGAACGGATCGCCGACCGTATCGCCGACCACGCCCGCCTTGTGCGCGGCGCTGCCTTTGCCGCCGTGGTTGCCCTCCTCGATGTATTTCTTGGCGTTGTCCCAGGCGCCGCCCGCGTTCGCCATCATGATGGCGAGCAGGACGCCCGTCACCAAGGCGCCCGCAAGCAAGCCGCCGAGCGCCGCGGGGCCGAGCGCTTTGCCGACGACAATCGGCGCAATGATGGCAAGAAGCCCGGGCGCGACCATCTCTTTGAGCGCCGCCTTTGTGGAGATGTCCACGCAAAGCGCGTAATCGGGCTTGGACGTGCCTTCCATGATGCCCTTGTCCTCGCGGAACTGGCGGCGGACTTCTTCGATCATCTGGCCCGCCGCCTTGCCGACGCTGTTCATCGTGAGCGCGGAGAACAGGAACGGCAGCATCGCGCCGAGAAAGAGCCCGATGACCACAAGCGGGCTGAGCAAATCGATGCTGGAAAGCCCGACGACCTGCGAATAAGACACAAACAAAGCCAATGCAGTAAGCGCCGCGGAGCCGATTGCAAAGCCTTTCCCGATGGCCGCCGTCGTGTTGCCGACGGAGTCGAGTTTGTCCGTGATCTTGCGCACGTCGTGCGGCAATTCGGCCATTTCCGCAATGCCGCCCGCGTTGTCCGAAACCGGGCCGTAGGCGTCCACCGCGACGACCATGCCTGTCGTGGAAAGCATGCCGACCGCGGCAAGCGCGATGCCGTAAATACCGGCAAACCCGTACGCGACGAAGATGCCGACCGCGATGCAGATGATGGGCCATACCGTTGAGAGCATGCCGACGCCGATGCCGCTGATAATCGTCGTCGCCTCCCCTGTTTCGCTCTGCTTCGCGATATGCTTTACGGACTTGTAGTCGGAAGAGGTGTAGACCTCCGTAATCTTTCCGATGGCGACGCCGACGGCAAGCCCCGCGATGATTGCCCACGCGCTGGCAAACCCGCCAAAGAAGGCTTTGCTGAGTATGAAGGCGACAACCACCACGATGGCGGAGCTGATATAAGTCCCCGCGTTCAGCGCCGCCGCGGGATTGCCGCCCTCCTTGCCGCGGACAAAGAAAATGCCGATGATGGACGCGATGATGCCGGCCGCCGCCAATATGAGCGGGAAAACGATGCCTTCCTGCAAAGGCAACGCAAAATCGAAGCCGTTGAACAGGGAGCCGACCATGCCGCTCCCTATTTTGTTGATGGCCCACGCAAGCGTGATGGCGGAAATGGCCGAGCCGACATAGGACTCGAAAAGGTCGGAGCCCATGCCCGCGACATCCCCGACATTGTCGCCGACATTGTCCGCAATGACTGCCGGGTTGCGCGGGTCGTCTTCGGGGATTCCCGCTTCGACTTTGCCGACGAGATCGGCGCCAACGTCGGCGGCCTTCGTGTAGATGCCGCCGCCCACGCGCCCGAAGAGCGCCATAGAGGACGCCCCGAGGCCGAAGCCGGTGATCACGGACGCGCTGTCCACGCCAAGCGCGATGAAAATGAGCCCGAGCCCGAGCAGCCCGAGGCCGACCACGCAAAGCCCCATGACCGCGCCGCTTCGGAACGCGACCTGTAGCGCTTTTGGCATACCGCTTTCTTTTGCGGCGTTTGCCGTGCGCACATTGCCCCATGTTGCGACCTTCATTCCGAAAAAGCCCGCAAGCACGGAAAAAACCGCGCCGAAAACATAGAGCAAAGCCGTTGTCCAGTTGATCGCAAAGCCAAGGACGAGCAGCAATACCACAATCACAACAGCCATATACCTATATTCGCGTTTCAAAAACGCCATGGCGCCGGTCCTGATAAATCCGGAAATCTCAACCATCCGGTCCGTGCCTTCCGGGCGCCCCTTGACCCAAAGCCCGAGCAGCAGCGCGACAATCAGCGCGGCAGCCGCGACAATCGGAACGATGACGCCCAATCCAAATAAATTGTCCATTTTAAGTATTCTACCTCTCCTTCTTCTCTTCTTTCGACTTCTAATAAAATGTCGGCAACCGTATATATATAATTAAATGCAAAAGCATGGATTGTCATTTTTCCGCAGAGACTGTGCGAGGGCTTCGTGCCTCAACCCCCGCAAATCGCCAGAAACTTGTCCGGCAGCAGGCTCGCGCCGCCCACGAGCGCCCCGTCGATGTTTGGCATCCCGAGGATCTCGGCGGCGTTTTCTGGCTTGACGCTGCCGCCGTACTGGATGCGCGCCTTGCCCGCCGCCTCCCCGCCAAAGAGCTTCCCGACTTCGCCCCGGATAAAGGCGCACATCTCTTCCGCCTGCCCGGACGTCGCCGTGCGGCCCGTGCCGATGGCCCAGACGGGCTCGTACGCGATCACGATGGACGCCGCATTTTTGGCGCCTATCCCCGCGAGCCCTGCGGCGACCTGTTTGCGGACAACATGAAATTCCTCGCCCGCATCGCGCTGCTCAAGCGCCTCGCCGACGCAAAAGATCGGCGTGATCCCGTGTTTGAACGCGGTATGGAGTTTTTTGTTCACGGTTTCGTCCGTTTCCGCAAAATACAGCCGCCGCTCGGAATGGCCGATGACGCAGTAGTCCACGCCGATTTCCGCGAGCATTTCCGCGGAAATCTCGCCCGTGTACGCGCCCTCCTCCTCAAAATGCATATTTTGCGCGCCCAGGCGGACGGCAGAGCCGCCAAACTCGGCCTTCAGCGCCGCAAGCTGCGTGAAAGGCGCGCAGACCGCGATCTCGTTTTTTGTGCCGCCCGCCGCGCACAGCGCTTTGAAGCCCCTGGCAAAAGCCACTGCCTGTGCCGTGGTTTTGTACATTTTCCAGTTTCCCGCTATCAGTTTGATTCTCATGGATGCTCCCTGTTTTCTGTCTGTGTTTTTCTGTCCGCTATGGCCTAAACCGGCTTGTCGTCCAGCGCCTCGACGCCCGGCAGCGCTTTGCCTTCGATAAATTCGAGGGAAGCGCCGCCGCCCGTGGACACGTGGCTCATCCTGCCCGCAAACCCAAACTGGGCGGCCGCCGCCGCGCTGTCGCCGCCGCCGATGAGCGTGACGGCGCCCGACTCCGCCATGGCTTTCGCGACCGCGATTGTGCCGTCCGCAAAATTGGGCATCTCGAAAACGCCCATCGGCCCGTTCCACAGCACGGTGCCGGCCCCCGCGATTTTTTCCGCAAAGAGCCGGGCCGTCTCCGGCCCGATGTCGAGCCCCTGCATATCGGCGGGAATCTCCGAAATCTTGCAAATCCCCGAGGGCGCGTCGTTGTCAAACGCGGCCGCCGCTTTCACGTCGACGGGCAGCAGGAACTCCACGCCCCCCGCCTTTGCGTCCGCCAGCAGTTTTTGCGCAAGGCCGAGGCCGTCCGCGTCAAGAAGGGAGCGGCCGATCTCGTACCCCTCGGATTTCAGAAAGGTGTACGCCATCCCGCCGCCAATGAGCAGCGCGTCGACTTTTTTGATCAGGTTTTCAATAATAAGTATTTTGTCGCTCACCTTTGCGCCGCCGAGAATGGCGACAAGCGGGCGTTTCGGGTTTTCGAGCGCTTCCCCGAGATATTTGAGCTCCTTCTCGATGAGAAATCCCATCACGGCGGGGATATAATCGGCCACGCCGGCCGTTGAGGCATGGTGGCGGTGCGCCGTGCCGAAAGCGTCGTTCACAAAGACGTCCGCGAGCGCCGCAAGCTGCCGCGCGAAAGGCGCCTGAACCTCCTTGTCCTTGTCGTCCTCTTCCTTGCGGAAGCGCGTGTTTTCAAGCAGCATGACATCACCGGGCGCAAGCGAGGCGGCGTGCGCCCGCACCTCGTCGCCCAGCACCGTTTCCACGCTTTGAAACCACACATGGCGGCCGAGTTTTTTCGCGAGGTCCGCCGCGACGGGCGCGAGCGAAAACTCTTTTTTCGGCTCGCCTTTCGGCCTGCCAAGGTGGCTCATGAGGATGACCCGCGCGCCATGCGAAACTAAATATTGGATCGTGGGCAGCGCGCCCACGATCCTCGTGTCATCCGTTATATTGCCCTCCGCGTCCAAAGGCACGTTGAAATCGCACCGCACAAGCGCAGTCCTGCCTTTGAAGTCAAAGTCCCTGATCGTCTGTTTCATTTTCCGCACCATCCTGCCGCGCCTTTCATCAGTTGCGCTTGATGACGTACTCGATCAGATCGACGGCCCTGTTGGAATAGCCCCACTCGTTGTCATACCAGGACACGATCTTGATGAGATTGCCGCCGATGGCCATCGTGGACAGCGCGTCAACGATAGAGCTGCGCGCGTCCCCCTTGTAATCGATGCTCACGAGCGGCTCTTCGCTGTAACCGAGGATGCCCGGCATTTCCGTTTCCGAGGCGGCTTTGAGCGCCGCGTTCACGGCAAGGCTGTCCGCGTCCTTTGCAAGCTCAAAGACGACATCGATGACCGAGACGGCGGGCGTCGGCACACGCATGGCCATGCCGTTCAGCTTGCCCTTGAGCTGGGGCAGCACGAGCGCGACCGCTTTCGCGGCGCCCGTCGTCGTCGGGATGATCGACAGCGAGGCGGCGCGCGCCCTGCGCAAATCCTTGTGCGGCAGATCGAGGATTTTCTGGTCGTTTGTGTAGGAATGGACGGTAGTCATGAGGCCGCGCACGATGCCAAACTCGCGGTCAATGACTTTCGCGACGGGCGCGAGGCAGTTTGTCGTGCACGAGGCGTTTGAAATGACATGGTGCGCCGCAGGGTCGTACCGGTCCTCGTTGACGCCCATGACAATCGTGATGTCTTCATCAGTGGCGGGCGCGGAAATGATGACTTTTTTGGCGCCGGCCTCGATATGCTTGGCGGCGTCCGCCCTCTTTGTGAAAAGGCCAGTGGACTCGAGGACGACATCGACGCCAAGCTCCCTCCAAGGCAGCTCCGCCGGGTTGCGCACAGCCGTGATTTTGATCTCCTTGCCATTCACGACGATCGCGTCTTCGCGCGCTTCTACATCGCCGCCAAAGATGCCGAAACAGCTGTCGTATTTGAGCAGATGCGCGAGCGTCTTGGGATCTGTGACATCGTTGATCGCCACGATGTCAAAATCCGCGTTCTTGTCTATGGCCGCCTTGAACGCGTTGCGCCCAATCCTCCCAAATCCGTTGATGCCTACTTTATTTCCCATTTCTTTCTCCTTTCCGAAGCGTTTCCCCCGTCGCCCGTTTTGCCCTTTTGGCCGACGACGGTATCTCCGCTTCACCTCTGTATTTTGCAACGGTCCTTCGCGAAAGGAAGACGCCGCTTTTTTCAAGTGCATCCGCAAGCTCCAGATCCGAGAGCGGCGCACGCCTGTCCTCGGCGGCCACAAAACCTTTGATGAGCGCTTTGACGCGCTGCGCAGAGATTCCTTCGCCGTCGGTTGACCGTACGCCGGATCCGAAAAATGCCTTCAACTCGATGACGCCGCGCGGCGTCTGGACATATTTGCCGCGCACCGCCCGCGAAACCGTAGATTCATGCACACCGATCTCATCCGCGACTTGTTTTAGCGTCATGGGCTTCAAAAAAGCTTTTCCTTCGTCCATGAACGCGTACTGCCGCCGCAAAATCGCGGTCGTAATATTGTATACCGTTTGCCGGCGGCGTTCAAGGCTTTTTATCAGCGCAGACGCGGCGTTCAGCCGTTCCGTCAGAAAGTCGTGGGCTTCGTCGCCTTTTCTCGTTTCGGCGAGGACTTTGCGATAATACGGGCTCACGGTCAGGCTCGGCAGGTTTTCACTGTTCACCCGCGCCTCATAGCCCTCGTTCGTCTTTTCGATGATGATGTCCGGGGTGATGTAATGGGTCTCCGCCCCATCCTGAAAACCTCTGCCGGGTTTCGGGTTGAGCGCGGCGATAGCCTCAAACGCCCTTTCGACATCGGGCCGCTTCCGGCCGAGGGAGCGCGAGACGGCGGCCGCGCTGCGCGCGGCGACGTCCGCGAGGCGCGTCTCGATGATTTCTTTGACGAGCGGGTCATCGCCGCCGGCCCGCTCGTACTGGAGGACGAGGGCCTCGCGCACGTCTGCGGCGGCCACCCCCGCTGGCTCAAAGCCCCGCACTGCACGGATTGCCGCCTCCGCCTCCGCCGCGCCGGCCGCCGCCGCCGTCTCCGCCGCAGTCTGGGTCAAAAACCCGTTTTCGTCCAGCGACTCAATAACCGCCTCCACGATTTCATAGGCCCTCGCCGGATCCCGGTGCACCCGGCGCAGGTCGCCGTCCGAAATCTGCTCCAGCAGATGCTCGCGCAATGTCGGGCCTAGGCCCGGGCGCTCGGCAAAGCCCTCCGCAGGCGCGCCGTATCCATAGCCATAGCTGACATCGTCATACTCCTTTTCTTTCAGATATTCGGCCCAGTCAAAATCCTCGGGGGGCGCCGGCGTGCCGATAGGCGCATCCACGCCAAATTCTTCGTCGGGCGCCGATTCCCCGCCGGGCTGTTCGCCGTCCCAGTCCGCCTCGAGTACAGGATTGCCCTCCAGCTCCGCCGCGACATAGTCCCCAAGCTCCGTTCTTGTCATCGCGAGCACCTTGATCGCCTGCAAAAGCTGGGGCGTCAGCGCCAAGGCCTGCTTCTGCTCAATATGAAGTTCCAGCCCCTGCCTTGCCATTATGCAAGTATGATACCACAACAAACCCAAGATGGTCATCAGGTTGGGCCTGCAAACCATCCTTTCCGTTGTTTCTCTCAACACTCCCGCCCCACGACCCAGCGCACAAGCACCTCGTTCATCTCACGCAGGTCGATGGGCTTCGCGAGGAATCCCTGAAACCCGTTTTGCAAAAATATCTCCGAACTCCCTACCATGGCGTTCGCCGTGAGCGCGATGATCGGGACTGCCAAAGCATAGTCCGTAGCGACATCCTCCCGGATACGGCGCACAGTTTCGATGCCATCCATGCCGGGCATCATCTGGTCCATGAAAATCAGGTCATATGACGGCTCGCCCGCCCGGACGAGCTCTATGGCCTCCACGCCGCCCATAACGGTGTCGACCGTCAGCCCATATGGTTCAAGCATGCCTTTCGCGACCTCAAGGTTGATGTCCACATCGTCTACCACAAGCACCCTGCCATAGGGCATCGGCGTGTAGGCCATCTCCGTATCCTCTTCGCGGCGCTCCGCAGTGTAGCGGAAACCCTCAAGGGCGGCCGCCGTCTGTGCCCCGATCGGCGCCCAGTCGGCAACCTCCTGCACCACCGCCGCAGTAAAGACGCTCCCCTTCCCGTATTCGCTCTGCACCTCAATGCTGCCGCCCATGCGCTCGGTCAGCTGGCGCGTGATGGCGAGCCCTAAGCCTGTCCCCTCAACCTTGCGGTTGGACTTCATATCCGCTTGGTGGTATTCCTTGAAGATGTCCGGCATTTCCTCTGCGCGGATGCCCATGCCGGTATCGCAGACCGAGATCCGAAGCCGCACGGCGCCATCCTTTTCCTCACAGGAAACGGAAAGCCCCACTTCGCCATCTTTTGTATACTTGATCGCGTTGCTTAGAAAATTGCTCATGATCTGCCGTACGCGCAATTCGTCACCTACGAGTTTCTGCGGGAGGCCCGCATCGACATCCAGGATGAACCGAATCGGCTTTTCACCGATGCGAACCCTGTTTTGCGCAGTAGCGGCGTTGATCATATCCGCTGTGGCATATTCGACAGGGACGAGTTCGAAACGCCCGGACTCGATCTTGGAGATATCAAGGATGTCGTTGATGACGCTGAGCAGGTTGCGCCCTGACGCATGCACCTTTTCAATGCTGCTTTGCGTATCCTTGTCGAGCTTTCTGCGCAAGACCAGTTCGGAAAGGCCGATGATCGCGTTCAGCGGCGTCCTCATTTCATGGCTCATATTGGCAAGAAAGACGCTCTTGGCGTTGGAGGCTGCTTCCGCTTTCTCGCGCAGTTCGGACAGCCTCTCATTTTGCTCATGGATCTCCTGTATCATATTGCGGTAATCGCTCACGTCGCTCAAGCTGAGCATGCGCCCGCTGAGCTGCCCGCCGCGGCCGACAACATCCGCCTTGCTGACACTGAATGTCTTGGCCTGCCCGGCACCCGTGCGGAAGGAAAACTCGCTTTTCTCCTTCGTTGCCCCGCCGTCCGCCAATCTGCGAAAAGCCGCCGCCGTGGCCGCATCCGCAGCTTTCCCTTCAAAGTATTCAAGAATCTCCCGTGTTTCCGTCTTGCGCGGCACGACAGCGCAATCCGGGAAATAGGCCTCAAACGAGGCATTGACGTCCTCCACGATCCCGTCCTGGCCTGAGAGCACGATCGCCTCCTGATACGCATTGAACGCGTCATCAAGAGCCGACGCCTTGAGATTGCTGAGCCGTGTACGGTGGAAATAAAAAGCGCAAAGGATGAAAATCGCCGCGAACCCGAAAGGCGCGATATCTTGATTCATTTGAATCGCGCCGACCGTAAACAGGACATTGACAACAATCGGAATAAAACAGGCCGCCAGCCAGCAAACGGTCAAAACCGCAGGCGGGCGTTCCCGCACAATGAAACGCAAAAGCAGGATGACGCCAAGCGCGATCGCGGCATAGGCGACCGCTGCGTGATAGGCAAAGAGCGGCCCATACTCCGGAAGCGGAAACCCGTCTTTGGAGAAGACAAGCCGGTGGAACGGATTTGTGAGAAGCAGGATGATATCGACAATAGGGAACACCCAAATGAACAGGCTGCCTTTGCCGCGCACGATCCTGAAATTGTTGAGCCAAAACATATAGGTCAGAAAGCAGATCGGCGCGATCACAAGCATGATGGAACGCAGTGTATACATATAGGCATAGGTGTATTCCTGCGCGACGCCGGCGATGGCGTCAAAGATTGTCCAGTAGCAGGTCGCGATGCCCATCGCAATCAGGCTTTTGACCTGGTCGTCGCGTTTGTCCGCAAACCACAGCAACCCCAAAAAATACAAATTCACCGAAAAGGTGATGATCGATATTGAAAAAATGATGAGCTGCGCCACTATATTCCTCCGTTGCATCCCAATCCGGCATCAATTTCATTCTGTATGCCTGATACCCATATTCGCGCTGTTCAATCACGATATTGAAGATTATACCCAAAAAAGAGTGTTTTGTCTCTTTGCCCAATGCCGTATATTGCAATGTTTCCGCTCCCGATCCCTGGTTTATGGTATACTGGCTTTCGGACAAAAGATTGCAGGAGGTTTTTATGAAACGCATCAACATCGGGCTGCTCGGGCTCGGCAACATCGGCTCCGGCACATACAAAGTGCTTGAGCTCAACCGCAAACACATCGAAGCCACGACCGGGCTCGATTTGCGGATCGCGAAAATTCTCGAGCTTGACACAACACGCGAGCGGGGCTTCGCCGTAGGCCCGGAAAAATTCACGCAGGACCCCGAAGCGATTTTCGCGGACCCGGACATCGACATCGTCATCGAGCTGCTCGGCGGCGTGGAGCCCGCGACCTCCCATATGCTCGCCGCGCTGAAAGCCGGCAAAAGCGTCGTCACCGCCAACAAGGCCGCCCTCGCGGAAAACTACGAAGCGCTCACGGAAGCCGCGAAAGCAAGCGGCGCGCAGCTTCGCTTTGAAGCGAGCGTCGGCGGCGGCATCCCGCTCGTGGGCGCCATCACCGAACTGCTCTGCGCCAACGAATTTACGGAGATTCTCGGCATCCTGAACGGCACGACCAATTACATCCTCACAAAGATGGCCGAGGAGGGCCGCGCCTACGAAGAAGTGTTGAAAGAAGCGCAGGCGCTCGGTTTCGCGGAAGCCGACCCCACCGCCGACGTCGAAGGGCACGACGTCGCCAACAAGCTTTCGATCCTTATGTCCATCGTTTTCGGCACACGCGTGCGTCCGGAGGGCATCCCGACAAGGGGCATCTCGCAAATCACCAAAAAAGACATCGAAGAAGCGGAAGCGGAGGGCTGCGTCATCAAACTCTTGGCAAGCGCCTTCAAGACGGCTGACGGCGTGGAATGTTTCGTCCAGCCGACCTACCTGAACAAAACGCACCCCCTCGCGGACGTGCGCAATGAATTCAACGCGCTGTTTATCAAAGGAAACGCCGTGGACGACCTCATGCTCTACGGCAAAGGCGCGGGGCCCTTCCCGACGGCAAGCGCCGTCCTCGGGGACGCCATCGCCATCGCCAAAACGCTTCCGTAGCCGTTCCTCGTTCTGCCGTCATTGCGAGCGAAGCGAAGCAATCCAGCGGTTCATGGATTGCCGCAGTCGCTGCGCTTCCTTACTTCGCGCCCGAAACGATCTCCACCTCTTGGCCGTTGGCGAGCCCGCCCGCGTTCGCCTCGTCCGTATCGACGTGAAACTCGCGCAGATGCGCGTCGCCCGAGCGGATCAGCACATCCTGGAAAATGAGCGGCCGCGTCCCGAACGTCTGCACATCCACAAGGTCCTTGTCCTTCAGCCCGGCCTCCGCCGCCTCTGCCGGCGACAGGTGGATATGCCGGAGCGCCACAATCACGCCCTCCGCGATGTCGATCTCGCCCGCGGGGCCCACGAGCTTCACGCCCGGCGTGCCTTCGGTCTTGCCCGATTCCCGCACCGGCGGGTCGATGCCAAGCGCGCGCGCGTCCGTCAGCGATATCTCGACCTGCGTCCGCGCCCGCACGGGCCCGATGATGCGGATGCCCTTGAAGGCGCCCTTCGGCCCGATGATGTCCACCCGCTCATCCGCCGCAAACTGGCCCGGCTGCACAAGCGCCTTGAACGGCGTCAGCCGTGCGCCTTGCCCGAACAAGGTTTCGAGATCCGCCTCCGAAAGATGCAAGTGCTTGTTTGAGATGCCCACTCCGACTTTGTAACCCATAAAACTTACCTCCTGACCACTCCTGGCCACTCATAGCCAACTGCAACGATTCCGTCTTTCACACTTTTTCCACCGCCGCGATGAACGGCAGATTGCGGTATTTCTGATTTGCGTCCAAGCCGTAGCCGACGAGAAAAACATTCGGCGCCTCAAAGCCCACATAGTCCGCGTCGATGGGGGTGCGCCGCCCCGACGGCTTGTCGAGCATCGCGCAGATCTTCAGGCTTGCCGGCCCGCGCCCTTCGAGATATTTGCATAAATAATCGAGTGTCACGCCGCTGTCCACGATATCTTCGACGATGAGCGCGTGTTTGCCATCGATGTCCTGGTTGAGGTCCTTGATGATTTTCACGACGCCCGAGGAGCGCGTCGCCGAACCGTAGCTCGACACGGACATAAAGTCCACGGACGTATCGAGATCGATCGACTTCATCACCTCGGCCATCCACATCACGCAGCCCGTGAGGATTCCGATGAGAAACACCTCCCGGCCGGCGTAGTCCGCCGTAATCTGCCGCCCGATTTCGGCTGCCCTCGCCTCGATCTGCCCCCGCGTCAAAATCACTTCGCCCGGTTTGTATGCCGTCATCTTACAGCGCCTCCTCCATCGCGTCCGTGAGCGCGTCCACGCCCGTACGCTTCAGCGCGGACACGCAGACAATCTTGTCCGATTCCGCAAGGCCGAGCGTCTTGCGGATGAGGCCCACCTGCTTTGCGCGCGCGCCGGGTGAAATCTTGTCGGATTTCGTCGCTACGATGAGCGCGGGCATGCCATAGTGCGCGAGATAATCGTAAAGCTGCTTGTCCCGCGCCGTCGGCTCGCGGCGGATGTCGACGAGGATGCAGACGCATTTCAGCGTGCCGCGCCCTGTCAGGTAGCTGTCGACCATCGCGCCCCACTTCTCCGTGATGCTCTTTGGCACGCGCGCGTAGCCATATCCCGGCAAATCCACGATGCGAAACGCGTCGCCGTTGATCGCGTAAAAGTTGATGGTCTGCGTCTTGCCGGGGCTGCCGCTGACCTTCGCGAGCCGTTTTCGGTTTGTGAGCAGATTGAGCAGCGAGCTCTTGCCGACGTTTGACCGGCCGGCGAAAGCGATTTCAGGCGGCCCCGCGTCGGGATACTGGTCCCGCCGCACCACCGTCGCCAGCATATCAGCTTTTTTTATTTCCACTTTTGCCGGTCTTTTTGCCGGACGCCGCCGGTTTTGGCTTCGGCGCCTTTGTCAGCACGTGCGGCAGCGCGTCCCGCGCGTGGTCGAGCAGCACAAACTCCATGACCTTGCGCACTTCGTCCGGTATCTCCTCAAGATCGACCGCGTTGTCCCTCGGCAGCAGCACCTTGCGGATGCCCGCGCGATGCGCCGCAAGCGCCTTTTCGCGGATGCCGCCCACGGGCAGCACCTTGCCGAGCAGCGTAATCTCGCCCGTCATCGCCACATTTTGGCGCGCGGGGATCCCCGTCAGCGTCGAGAGGATGGCCGTGCACATCGTGACGCCGGCCGACGGCCCGTCCTTCGGCGTAGCCCCTTCGGGGATATGGATGTGGATGTCATATTTGTCATAAAAATCTTCGCGCACCCCGCTCTCTTTCGCGATGGAGCGGATATAGCTGATGCCCGCCTGCGCGGATTCTTTCATCACGTCGCCAAGCTGGCCCGTGAGCACAACGCCGCCCTTGCCCGCCACGGCAGAGGTCTCGATCGAGAGCGTCGTGCCGCCGACGGCCGTCCACGCCAAGCCCGTCGTGACGCCGACGAGCGTCTCGTCCGAAGTCGTTTCATAGCGAAAGACGCGCTTGCCGAGATATTTCTCAAGGTTTGCGGAGGCAATCGCCACTTTCTTCACATTCTTCTCGACGATGCGGCGCGCCGATTTGCGGCAGATGCCCGCGATGCGCCTTTCGAGGTTCCGGACGCCGGACTCCCGCGTATAGTAATTGATTATGTCGTGCAGCGCCGGCTCGCGGATTTGAAGCATTTCCTTATTGAGCCCGTGTTCCCGAAGCTGCTTCGGCACGAGATAGCGCTCCGCGATTTTGACCTTTTCCTGCTCGGTATAGCCCGGCACTTCGATGAGCTCCATGCGGTCGAGCAGCGGCCTGGGGATGGTATCCGTCGTATTGGCCGTCGTGATGAAAAAGACTTTCGACAGATCAAACGCAAACTCGAGATAGTGGTCCGTGAACTCCTTGTTTTGTTCGGGGTCGAGGACTTCAAGCAGCGCCGAGGCGGGGTCGCCGCGGAAATCCGTGCCGATCTTGTCGATCTCGTCAAACAAAAAGACGGGATCCATCGTCTTGGCCTCTTTCATGCCGTTGATGATGCGGCCCGGTATCGATCCGATGTACGTACGCCTATGCCCGCGAATCTCGGCCTCGTCGCGCACGCCGCCAAGCGACATCCGCACAAAGCCCCTGCCCATCGCGTCCGCGACCGACCGCGCGATGGAGGTCTTGCCGACGCCCGGAGGGCCGACAAGGCAGAGGATCGGCGCTTTCAGCCCCGGCGCAAGCTTCATGACGGCCAAATATTCAAGGATGCGCTCCTTGACCTTCTGAAGCCCGTAATGGTCGGCGTCCAACTTCTTCGCCGCCGCCGCCAAATCGATGTCCGAAGCGCTGTAGACATTCCACGGCAGGTCAAAAACCCAGTCGACATAGCTGCGGATGACGGTCGCTTCGGCCGATCCCGGCTGCATTTTCGCGAGCCTGCCGATTTCCTTTTCAACCTTTTCCGAAATCTTTTTGTCGAGCTTGAGCTTTTTCAGCTTTTTCAGCCAGCCCTGCGCCTCATCCTCGGTGTTTTCATCGTCGCCAAGCTCCTCGCGAATGGTCTTGATCTGCTCGCGCAGATAATATTCCTTTTGGTTTTTGTTGATTTTGACGCGGACCTTTTTCGAGATATCCTGTTCGATGCGCTCGATTTCGATCTCTTTTTTCAGCATGCCATCAAGCAGCGACAAACGCTGTTCGACGCCAAAAGCTTCGAGTATCTGCTGTTTCAGCTCAATCTTGAAATCCATGTGCGAAGCGATCGTGTCGGCCATTGTGCCCGGGTCGTCGATCGACTCGACGGAAGCAAGAGCGTCCGAAGGCAGTTTTTCGTTCAAAGACAAATACTCGTCAAAACTTTCGAGCACGATACGCGTCAACGCCTCAACGCGCGGCGGGATTTCCGTAAAGCGTTCGGAGATGATTTCGGTCACATCCGCCTCGACAAAAGCCGCTTCCTCCGACAACCCCTCAATGCGGCCCCGCGCCATGCCCTCGACGAGCACACGGATCGAATCCCCCGGCAGCTTCAGCATCTGTTTGATCTTCGCAACCGTGCCGACCTTGTAGTAGTCTTCGAAAGTCGGCAGTTCCGTGTCCGGGTTTTTCTGCGATACCAAGAGAATGATCTGGTTGCTCATCATCGCCTTTTCGAGCGCGTTCACGGACTTCTCCCTGCCGATGTCAAAATGGAAGACCATGCTCGGGAAAGCCGTCATGCCCCGCAAGGGTATGACCGGCATAGGCGCGCGCCGGCCTTCAAAACGCCAACTGTCCTCGGTATCCGCGCCTGCAAACCCGTTTTCGCCATCGCTTTCAATATCGTACTTAATATCGCTTTCCGGCATGAAATCTTTTTTCGCCATAAGTAAAAAATGCGGGCGTTACGAAACGCTCTGCTCCTCGCTTTCTTCGGCGCTCTCGCTTTGGTGCCCGGCGGCCCGCCTTTTCGTTTCCGCGAGCACAAGCGTGGGGCCGGTGTCCTTTTCGATGGCAGCTTCCGTGATGACGACTTTCTTGATGTCCGTCCGGGACGGGATCTCGAACATGATGTCTGTCATCGTGTGCTCAAAGATGCTGCGCAGGCCGCGCGCGCCCGTTTTGCGCAGGATAGCTTTTTCCGCGATACGGTGTATCGCTTCCTCTTCGATATCGAGTTCGACGCCATCGAGCTTGAACAGCTTTTTGTACTGTTTGAGCAGCGAATTTTTCGGCTCCGTAATGATGCGCACGAGCGCGTCGGTGTCGAGTTCCTGAAGTGTGCACATGACAGGAAGCCGGCCGATAAACTCGGGGATGAGCCCATATCTCAGCAGGTCTTCCGACTGGAGTTTTTTCAGCACATCCACGGACTCTGCCTTTGTGAGCTTGACTTCGGAATTGAACCCGATCGTCTTTGCGCCGATGCGCCGCAAGATGATCTTGTCGAGCCCGTCGAAAGCGCCGCCGCAGATAAAGAGCACGTTTGTCGTATCGAAAGGGATGAATTCCTGATGCGGGTGCTTGCGCCCGCCCTGCGGCGGGACATTGGCCACCGTGCCTTCGATGATTTTCAGCAATGCCTGCTGCACGCCCTCGCCCGAGACGTCGCGTGTGATGGAAACGTTGTCGCCCTTGCGCGCAATCTTGTCGATCTCGTCGACATAGATGATGCCCTTTTGCGCTTTCACGATGTCGCCGTCGGCCGCCTGAATGAGTTTGAGCAGGATATTTTCGACATCCTCGCCGACATAGCCCGCTTCCGTCAGCGCCGTCGCGTCCGCGATGGCAAAGGGGACATTGAAGATCTTTGCGAGCGTCTGCGCAAGCAGCGTCTTGCCCGAGCCCGTCGGCCCGATCATGACGATGTTGCTCTTTTGGATCTCAACGCCGTCGTTGTCGTAGGCGCCCGCGTAATTGATGCGTTTGTAGTGGTTGTACACCGCGACGGACAAGACTTTCTTGGCTTCCTCCTGCCCGATGACATAGTCCGAAAGCGCTTCGAAGATCTCCTGCGGTTTCGGCACGTAAAGTTTGCCCGGCTCGCCGCCATAGACGCGGTTTTCGCGCGCAAACTGTTCCTCTTCCTCGCGCAGGATCTCCATGCAAAGCTCAATGCAGTCGTTGCAGATGTAAACGTTCGGACCCGCGATGAGGCGTTTCACCTCATCTTGGGCCTTCCCGCAAAATGAACATTTTAGTTGTTTTCTGTCGTCGTATTGTGCCACGTTGCACCCCCTGTAATGATTGGTTTTTGCGTCACAGCCTTGATTCGATCACTTTGTCGATGAGGCCGTAGTCCGCGGCCTCGGCTGCAGTCATGAAATTGTCGCGGTCAGTATCGGACGCGACGCGTTCGAGCGGCTGGCCCGAGCGCTCCGCCATAATCCGGTTGAGCTTTTCGCGCGTCCGGATGATGTGCTCGGCGTGGATCTTGATGTCCTCGGCCTGGCCCTGCACGCCGCCGAGCGGCTGGTGGATCATGATCTCCGCGTTCGGCAGCGCAAAACGCTTGCCCTTCGCGCCCGCCGTCAGCAGGAAAGCGCCCATGCTCGCGGCCATGCCGACGCAGATTGTGCTCACGTCGGCACGGATGTACTGCATCGTGTCGTAAATCGCCATGCCGGCCGTGACCGAACCGCCCGGGCTGTTGATGTACATATTGATATCTTTTTCGCTGTCCTCCGCTTCGAGGAAAAGCAGCTGCGCGACTACGAGGCTCGCGATGTGCTCGTCGATCTGCTCGCCGAGAAAGATAATCCGGTCCTTGAGCAATCTCGAATAAATGTCATAAGAGCGCTCGCCGTGCCCCGTCTGCTCGATTACATAAGGTATCAATGCCATAATAATTATACCTCCCCTTTATTCGCTCTCAGCAATCGCATTCGCGTAAATATAATCGACCGCTTTTTTGTTTGTGATATCGTCTTTCAGCAATTTCAATTGGAACTCGCCGAGGACTTCACGCAGTTTATCGGTTTCCATGCTGTATTGTTCGGCCATCTTGCCAAGCTCCTCGCCGAGCTCATCATCGCTCGCGCCAAAGCCCTGCAGCCGCGCGATATTTTGCACAATGAGCTTCATTTTGACGCGCTTGTAAGCGTCGAGCTTGATGCGTTCGCGCAGATCCTTGGGGCTCTGCTGCGTGAGCTGGAAATACTGCTCGAGCTTGTAGCCCTGCTGCTTGATCTCGCGCTCAAAGTCCTTGAGCATCTCTTCAAGCTGGTCGTCGACCATCACGGCAGGGACGTCCACTTCGTTGCCATCGTAGATTTTTTCGAGGATTGCATCTTTCGTTTCCATCTCGGCGCGCAGCGCGCCCTGCTCCTCCATCTGCCTTTTCATGTCGGCGCGAAGCTCCTCGAGCGTGTCAAACTCGCTGATGTCCTGCGCAAATTCGTCGTTGATCTCAGGCTTTTCATCGGCGCGGACCTCGTTCACCGTGACGGCAAAGACGGCCTCCTTGCCGGCCAGCCCCTCCGCATGGTATTCTTCGGGAAACGTCACTTTCACGTCCACCTTGTCGCCGGCCCTCTTGCCGATGAGCTGCTCCTCGAAGCCGGGGATGAAAGCGCCCGAGCCAAGCTTCAGGCTGTGTCCCGTATCCGTGCCGCCCTCAAACTTTTCGCCGTCCACGGAGCCGGAATAGTCGATGTTGGCCGTGTCGCCGTCCTGCGCTTCGCGCTCTACGGAAACGAGGCGCGTGCCGCGCTCCTGCGCCTGCGCAAGCTGCGCCTCGACGTCCTCGTCCGTGACGGGATAGCTCACGCCCTTGACCGTGACGCCCTCATAGTCTTTCACATCAAACTCGGGCGGCGTCTCGACCTGCACAGCAATGGCGAATGCCTCGCCGTGCTTGAGCTCCGGGATGTCGACGGAGGGGCGGTCGATCGGCTCGATCCCAAGCTCGATCAGGGAATTCGGATAATCTTTTTGAAGCAGGCGCTCCACAGCCTCATCATCGAAGATGCCCGCGCCGTAGTGCTGCATGATGAGCTTGCGCGGCGCTTTGCCCTTGCGGAAGCCGTCGACGCGAAACTGGTCTTTTGTTTCTTTGTACGCGTCGATCAGGGCATTTTCAAATTCTTCCGCCGTATACCCGATCTCGAATTTTACGATTGCGCCCTGTTTTTCAATAACCTGTGCCTTCATATAAACCGTCTTCCTCCCGTTATTTTCCTGATGACATTCAACGAACCGGGCGCTTCAAACGCCTAGTTTTTTATTGTACCATATTTCCGCACGCCCAAAAAGAGGAAAACAACAGATGGGTGCATATTTCCATGAACCCCGCGATCCTCGTGATATTCCCCGCCAATTGCGGCTGAAGCCGACAAAGCGATTTCTCCCCGCCAATCCACATACAGTCATTGTCGCCCTCAAGGAACACAACGCCCCCTTCGTGTTCACGTTTCTTCCCAACCGTTTTGTTGCGGGTCGTACTTTGCAAATTCGCCGGTATCGGTAAATTCCGAAACGGTCATTCCCATTTCAAAGATCCCATCTGCACCATAAGGCACGGAAAAATACAATGCCCTGTCAGTCAGCAAAGCCGAAACGCCTTCAGCTTCATTATAAAACGATATTCGCCCGGAGCTCTCCTCTTGAATTTCATAATCGTAATTGAATAACCTTGTTTTCAAACCATTCCTTTGTTCGGTTGTAAACGGAACGACGTTTTTGCCTTCGAAATCAAAAAAATTCCCATCATTCGACTTTTGTTCTGCTTCTTTTGCTTCTTTGCGGTATAGCGCAACATCATAACTCATCAATACTTCCTAGTTTCTTGTTTCCTCTCGCCGGATGCCGGACAGCTCCGGACAGCCAGACAGTGGGGCAAATCGGCCGAAAGCGTGCCGGTCATTCCGATTTCCATGCTGCGCGATTTAGGTACGCGGAATCCCGAGACGGAAGCATTTCCCGCAGCAATCGGTTCATCGCCTCAAATTTCTCCGTGCGGATTTGCATACGCGCCCCCAGGCCGGCGGCCAGGTTGAGCGCGAAGTCCCTGCATGCATGCGCGTCATATAGCTGAATCGTATTGAGCGCCATCACAGTGATGCCTTGCCGCTCCAATATGGCCGAACGCACGGCATCCTTCCCCTGTTGCGACGGCTTGCCGTGATGGGCAAAACTATTGTATTCCACGGCCAATTTCGCGCGCCCGTAATAAATATCCGTATAACAATAGCGCTGCCCAAGGCGTTTTTTCGCGTCCGCGTCGAGTTCGATCCGAAAATTGAACACAGCGCCTTTCAACCCATATCCCCCCAAGCTGTGCGGAAGCGAAAACACCATGTACGCAAGCGACTCCATCACAGAAGCCGATCCGTCCGCGAGATATTTTGCGGCGCGCCCCGCCTTGCGGCCGCCCCGGTGGCCTGAAACCTTTGAAAGGAATTTTGAGATTTTTTCCTTGGACGTGATTGCCTGCGCAGGTTTCCCGGGCGGGTGCGAACACATCTGAAGCCCGAGGAAAATGAGTCTTTGGATGCTCAGATTTTCCGCAAACTCGAGAAACAGCAACTCCGGCGAAGCGGTATGCACCCCCCTGTGCTGCACGGTCGCACCCGGCGGCAAAAGGGCATCGCGCAAATGCGTGATCGTGCCTTTCTTGCGCCTACGCTCCCGGAGCGTGGCAACGGTTGTTTCCGTGATGCCCGATGGGGCCGGATCAAACCCCAAAACGACGTCTATGTTCGGGATATCCCATAGCACAGCGGCAGATTGATGGCTCAGATAGCTTTCCATGGCCGAATCATACCACCTTGTGTGCAAAAATGCAAGTTATGACGGAAGATGCCGGTTTCATGTGCAAAAATGCAGGTTATGTGTTAAATTATTGAATAATTTGTGCAAAATATCAACTTATGAGTGACTTTCGAGCTTTTCCCGATGCAAAACCATCCAAAACCTGTATTTTTGCACACACAAGCATATGCGGCCGCACATAAACTGCATTTTTGCACACGCCAGCACATCCTGCGTCAACTCGCCCAATGCCCCATGAATATCCCTGCCCAACCGATGCTCAAGCGTACCGCCCACCCTTTCTCTCAAAGATCGCCTTATGGAAACGCTGATTAATGCCCTTGCACCCGCCTGCAACGCCGAGTTGCCGCATATCTTCGTTGCAAAACGTTGAAATACCAACGGTAGCTTGCCTTTTTTCCACACGCTTTAGCGTGTTCGCAACCTTCCATCGATTTGCGCAAGCAAATCGATGGAAGGTTGCATTCGAGGACGACAGCGTTTTAGCGCGTGGTCGTCTACCGTAATGGAAAAACGGACACGGTAGATTGCATTGCGGCTAAAGCCGCGCAATCCTCGTTGTGCGAGGTACGACGGAGCTGAAGCTCCTGTACCTCTGCC